>JBBRCI010000045.1:0-23244 GCA_038204935.1 Sphingobacteriales bacterium
TTCTATTTCTAACACTTTAGCCAAAACCCGAAGCGTGTAACCTCTGGGCTCTTTTCCTGATTCAATCCGCTGAATAGTTCTTACCGAAATACCTGATTTGTCTGATAATTCTTCCTGAGTTAGATTATGTAATTCTCTTTGGCTTTTTAATTTTGACATTCTGTGATTTTAAATAGCCATCGTCCCCGTTTTTAACAAGGTTGGCTGAGAACTGCTTTTTTAATGAATCTGGCAAATATGCTCTTTGTAAGTATTTATTATTTAACAATCTTTTTTCAAAATACATTTTCAGTCAAATTTAATTGCGATAGAATCGCATTTCTCATGGATCCGCGTTTTAAACGCTGACGACTAAACGAGGGAGATTGGGGCACAACATTCTAAAGGGTTATATTAAGTGCTATAAATTTTAAATCATCGTTTCCATATTCCTCCAATATCAACAAATAATTAATCATCCAAAATTAAAAAAGGGTGAACGGTAGGTATTTTCGAGTGAACGGTAAAATCGACTCAAATTTTCCCTTAAAAAACAAATAGTCCTGAAAAATCAGGACTATTTATTCAATCAAATCTCAACCAGAAAATTAACATTTCCGGTTAAAATTTTAAAATACAATTATTTCGTTTCCAACTGTGTTCCTTTTAACGGGAACTCTTTCGGGTGTTTTTTATTCATCAGGTTTTCTACAAAATAATCCCATCTGCGGCGCATCATGTACGGGCTGTAGGCACCGTAACCGTGACGGCTGTTGGGGAAAACGATCAGATCATAATCTTTGTTTGCTTTTTCCAATGCTTCAACAACCAATAAGGTATTGCTTGGCGGAACATTATCATCCATTAAGCCGTGGGCAAGCAGTAATTTACCTTTTAAATTCTTCGCGTAAAGCTGATTGGCATGTGCCGCGTAATCTGAATTCTCCATCAAACCATCATATCTTTCTCCCCAGTCATCCTCGTAGTTTCTGTTATCGTGATTTCCAGATTCAGAAATACCCACTTTATAGAAATCTGGAAATTTGAACATGGCCGCAGCGGTTGCAAAACCACCACCTGAATGTCCCCACACACCTACTCTATCCAGATCGATCGGATATTTTGCCGCTAATTGTTTGATAGCCGAGATCTGATCCGGCAAGGTGTTCACAGACATATTACCATAACTCATATCGTGAAAGCTTTTAGAGCGCAATGGATTGCTTGTTCCTTCCATTACCACAACTATGAATCCCAGCTCGGCTAAAGCCTGATGATCTCCCCGGGAGGCAGAGAATGACCAGCTTCCCACACTTCCGCCCTGCGGACCCGGATAGATATAATTGATAACCGGGTATTTTTTAGTGGCATCCATACTTGTTGGCGTGAAAACCAAACCGTAAATATCTGTTTTGGAATCATCCGCTTTTAGCGTTACTGGGATAGGCGCTTTCCAGCCCGAAGCTGTTAATCTGGAAAGATCTGTTCTGCCTAATTCAGCGATCAAATTTCCGTTGAGATCTCTCAAAACAGAAACCGGCGCTACATCCGGCTGCGAATAATTATCAACAAAATAATTTTCTGAAGGCGATAGCGACACGTTGTGATTTCCGGCTTCCGGAGTTAATGACTTTAAATTTTTACCGTCGAAACCGATCTTATACAAATGACTGAAATACGGATTTCCGGATTCTTTTCCGTTTGCCAGAAAATAAAGCTGACGTGCTTTTTCATCTACTTTTAGCAGTTTGCTAACCACGAAATCACCTTTGGTAATTTGATTTTTCAGCTTTCCTGTTTTCGAATCGTACAGATATAAATGACCGTAATCATCGCGTTCTGAGTACCAGATAATCTCTTTTGATTTTGCAAGGTAACGCCAGTTAATGGCTCCCTGACCGGATTCATATTGCGTAGGAACTACTTCTTGAAAAACTTCACGAACTTTTCCGGTAGCCGCATCCGCAATTCTAAATTTTGTTATTTTGTGATCTCTGGAAGTTGATAAAAACGCCATTTCCGAAGCATCTTCGTTCCAATCGATATCATCAAATGTTCCGCTGCTGCTAATGTCGTCACTCAACGATGCTCTGTGCGGATCTGCCGGAATATCCAGTTTAATCACTTTCGGATTTTCAACTTCAATAATCACGCGATGGATCATCGGAATATCTTTATCGCCAGGCAAAGGATATTTCCATGCCTCCAATTTTGGCGCTCCCACATTGGTAGTCACCAAATACATATCACTTACATTGCGCTGATCTTGTTTAAAGGTGGCAATCTTTTTAGAATCCGGCGACCAGCGTAAAATTGCCGCGTCACTATGTGTCCAGCCGGCATTATCTGTGGCATAACCAAAATTCTTTTCGCCGTCTGTGGTCAGCTGCGTTTCTTTGCCGCTTTCTTTATTACGAATCCACAAATTATCTTCTTTAATAAATGCTTCCAGTTTGCCATTCGGCGAAGCAACTGAAGGAGAACTTCTTCTCATTTTAGGGGCTTCCGGCGCATCTTTCAAAGTCAGTTTGTTACTGCTTATATTGTAGGAATAGGCTTTTCTGTCTATATAAAAATCAAAAGATTTTCCGTCGGCAGAAGAAGTTATATAATCCAAAGGCAAATGGGAAGCGTCATATTTCTTACCTGTGGATTTGTTAATTGCGTCTGCTAATTTCTGATGATCAAAAGCTTTGGTTTTGCTTTTCTTTGCAGGATCAACAAACAGAAATTCTGTTCCATTTTTGGTTGAGTTTTCATACCAGAAACGGTCGCCGCTTAACCAGTTGGGACGAATGTTTCCACCATCGATAAGTTTAGAAGTATTGTAACCTAAAAAACTCTCGGCATGCTGATAATCTTTGTACGTAACAGAATCCTGCTGAAATGCTTCGGCACTTGAATACGCTAATAGAACCGAGACGGTCAATAAATATTTATTCATATTTTTTGTAATTGGTCGATAAAAATAAACGAATAATTAATTTGAAAATAAAAGTATCTCAAATGATACTCGGCGCTCAATTTCGTAAAAATTAAATGGAAACGGTAAAAAAGATGTAGGGCATTAAAATTTCAAGGGGAATTTCTCAAATTATCCTAATTTCCGATTAATAAAATTAGCGTTAAGGAATCAGGCTTTAATTACTTCCACCTCAAAAGCACCCGAAAAATAAAAGAGCATTGAATACGGAAATGCTTGGGTGAATGGGGGAAGTTCTGTATAAAAGAATGCAAAATAATTTTAAAAACCAGAAAGTCCAGTAAACCGAAGTCATTCCGTTTAAAGTTTTAATTAATTTCCGCTTCGATTCTCGCTGATCTCAAATAAATGTCCGTCGGGATCGTAGAAGAAGCAACGCGTTTCTGCTCCGCGATCCAGGGGTGGAGTGATAAAAATGGCTCCCCGATTTTTTAAAATTTCGTAAGATTTACGGCAATTTTTAACCCGAATAGTAAATGATTGGCTGATCGCAGATTTGTCTGCTGGTGGAATAAAACGGGTTCCCGGCTTGTCTTCTGTCTCGCCTCCGGGCGTCACCAGCAAAATCCAGTTTCCCAGAAATTCAAGAACCAATGAATTGCCTCCATATTCTCTAAAAATACTGGCGCCCAGCACATCCACATAAAATGTTTTGGATTTTGACATATCAGAAACCACCAGAATGGTGGTCAATTCAGATTCATAAAAGGGGTTGTTTATTTGATTTGTCATAATTTTAATTTTTCATTATTAAAGTTTCCCGGATTATTTTATCGTTTAAACCTGTAAAGTTAAACCCAACCCGAGCGCTTTAAAAAAAATATAGCAAGGCATAAAGCATAAAGGTAAAACAGATAAACAAATCAAATTGAGACATTTTTTTCAGTATGCTTATATCAATACTTCAGTCGAAATATGAAGTTTCTCGTGGATTTTTCTGATCATTTCCAAAGAAAGTTTCCTTTTGCGATTTAGAATTTCACTTGCTCTACTTTTTAATCCAACAATATTTGCAAAATCTGTTTGAGTATAACCTAATTGTTCCATTCTAAATTTAATGGCTTCAATGGGATCGGGAAATCCGATAGGAAATTTCTCATTTTCATAATTGTCCACAAACATCCCGAGCAATTCTAACTCATCTCCTTCCTTGGTTCCAACTTTTGCATCAAAAATAATTTCGAGTCTTGCTAAAGCCTTCATGTAATCCTTTTCCGTTTTTATGAGTTTAATCTCCATATTATATTGTTTTGACATTTACTTTGTCGTAATCAGAATGCGTTCCAATAAATCTAATCCAAAGCATTTGATAATTGTAGTTAATTTTCACTATTAGTCTGTAATGATTCCCTTTGATATTAAACACAACTCTATTATCGTCTAAAATACTTGCACTTGGATACTGCACCTTTAATTCATTCGGATTGCTCCATTCAGCTTTGAAGCTTCTTGAAACCAGGACTTCAACTGTTCTTCACAGTCGGAATGTACTTCCCAAAAGTTATTATTTCAGAGAACATTAGCCATTATTGAGAGAACGGTTAAGGGTGGAGAAATTTTGAGGAGAAAGTTCCATTCAGGCAACCCGCTCAATATTTTTGAACAGTTTTAGATGTTGTTTTTTAAGGAATGATTCCATCAGCTTCCCGATAGGAAGTGAGCTTGACAAAATTACGTCTTCTGAGATGTGCGTATAATCCTGGTCGTCTGTTAGGTTAAACTGCATTTCAATTTTGCTGAAACCCAGAACATAAGAATTCATATTTATTTTCCGGGTTTGAACATTGGGATAAACATATACCACGTACGTTATAGGAACAGGAATGTAAAACAGGCTTAAGGTTTCGTGGACGCGATATTTTGTATCCGACAACTTTTCAATTCTGGTGATTACCGGATGAACCTTTGCAAATTTTTGCATATCCGAAAAGCAATCAAAAACTCCGGAGAAAGGTTTATGAATTATACTTTCTATTCTCATGATGCTCTATCTGAAGCCGGATATCAGGCAATAATATTCTATTCTCTATAAACTGATAATCAGCTTAGTATGGAAACAAAAATAGTTTATTAATTATTAATAATCCAAATTTTTTAAAGAAAGAAAATGCCATTGATCTAACAGAAAATTAGTTTAGTTTATTAACGGAGGTATAAATTTCTGCGCTTGTTTTTATGGGTAGTTTGCCTAAAAATTTACGAATTGCACCGTAATATATTTCCGGCTGATCTAACCATCCGTAATGACCGCATTCCGGGATTAATAAGACTTCAGAATTTTTTATAGCTTGTTTGACTTTATTTGCAGTTTTTATATCTAGAAAGTCATTTTCTCCTTGAATGATCAGAGCTGGACCGGAAAAGCAAGCGAGATCTGCTCTGCAATCAAATTGCATTTTCTGCATATCAAGCCAAATCAATGTATTGATGATATTATTTGCTTCTGTTAACTTTTCGGCGACAGCCATGATATTTTGCTTTTTATAAACATAGGCTGGAGCCAGATTTTTTGCTCTTTGTAATTTGGCGAAATAACTATCGTCGCCAGCCAAAATTTTAGCACTCCAGTAATCCAGTAATTTAATTTCCCTTTCATTCAACCTGGAACGTATATTCAGATAGGATAATAATTCCAGATCTATTCCTCCGGAAGAAGATGTGATCAAAGCCCGCACATGTTCGGGGAATTTTGAGGTATAGTAACTACCTAACATCCCACCAAAAGAATGTCCCAATACTACCCATTCATCAATTTTCATCGCTTTGCGGATACTTTCAATATCGGCAAGCATTAAATCCATGCTTATTGTAGTACTGTCTAATTTACTAGTATATGATCTGCCGGTTCCCCGCTGGTCAAATAAAATAGTTTGATATCCCATTTTTGAGATCTTGGCAGCTAATTGAGTAAATCCATCAGAACTAAAGCCGGGTCCACCGTTTATAATTAAAACAGGTTTTCCTTCCCCAAAAACGCGAAAATTGATTTTGGCTCCCTCAGAGTACGTTTCATATGATTCCTGAGAATAGCAGAAACTGCATATGAAAAAAGAAATGCTAAGTAAAAAATACTTCATAGGTGTCATGTTTTCCTATAGATAAAAAGTTAAACAGAATTTTCAAACAGCTGCAGAGATTCCCAAAATTCTTCTGCAGCTTTAATTCTGTTTAACTTCGTTATAGGTAGATATTGTATCAAGTACAAATTCCATTCCGTTTTGAGTGAAAATTTAATTTTAGGTTAATTATGAATAAAAAAGATTTAAACCTGGCTGTCTTAATAGACGCAGATAACGTTCCGTATGCCAATGTAAGAGAGATGTTTGAGGAAATTGCAAAATATGGTACACCAACTTTTAAAAGAATTTATGCTGATTGGACCAAACCAACTGTTTCCGGTTGGAAAAAAGTCTTGCTTGAGAACGCCATTACCCCAATACAACAATATAGTTACAGTACAGGTAAAAATGCGTCTGACAGTGCCTTGATAATTGATGCCATGGATATTTTATATACCGGCAAAGTGGACGGATTTTGCATCGTTTCCAGCGACAGCGATTTTACCAGACTAGCAACCCGTTTAAGAGAATCTGGAATGAAAGTTATTGGGATTGGCGAGAAGAAAACTCTGAATCCTTTTATTACCGCATGTGATAAATTTATATATCTGGAAATTCTAAAACCGGAAACAGAGACCGAAACAGAAACAGAAGGTGTAAAAATTAAAAAATCTGGTTCATCAGCAAAGAAACCACTTAACAAAATAGATCCGCAAATAATTAAATTGTTCTCAGACAGCATCAGCGATTTGGCCGACGATAATGGCTGGGCTTACCTGGGAGATCTGGGTAATTTAATGCTCAAAAAGAAAGCGGATTTTGACTCTCGTAATTATGGATTTTCTAAAATGCTTCCGCTGATTAAAAGCATTAATAAATTTGAAATTGATGAACGCGACAGCGGAAAAAACAACATTAAACATATTTACATCCGGAAGAAATAAAGAAGTCTTACATGTAATTAATCTTCCTTTTTATCTGATAATTAAGCTGATATGAACTTTAAAAAGACATCAGGATCTGATCAGATTTTTAGCGGCTGCCCTAAATATGGCTTCTTCCCCAAAACGGCGACGAATATGATCCATCGCCTGGTAAAGGCGAATACTTTCCTCTGTTTCGGTAAACAAATTTATCTGGTGCTGACCATGTACCAAATGGCTTAAACGAATACCTAAAAGCCTTACGAGCAATCGTTTATCGTATAATTTTTTAAATAATTCTTTTGCTGTTTCCAGGATACTATCATCCGAAGCGGTATAAGTTATCATCGCCTGCCGGGTATAAGTATCGAAATTGGCATATCTTAATTTTACCGTTACGCACCCGCAAAGCTTTTTTTGTTGCCGCAATTGAAAAGCAACATTCTCTGTCATGCGCACCAGCTGCCCGTACAGAAAATGCACATCAATGGTATCGTTCTCAAACGTATCTTCCTTGCCAATACTTTTTTGTTCTGAGTAAGGTATTACCGGAGAGGTGTCGATTCCATTTGCCCGGCGGGAAAGTTCCATTCCATTTTTCCCGAAACGGCTTTCCAATAACCTTGGCGGGATCTCACTGAGAACCTTAATAGTTTCCACGCCCATTTGCCGAAGAAGGCCCGAAGTTTTTTCGCCAATTCCGGGCATTTTTTCAACTGCCAGAGGTGCCAGGAAAGGTTTTTCACGTCCCAGATCAATTTCCATCTGACCGTCAGGTTTGGCCTCATTGGTGGCAATTTTAGAAACCAGTTTATTAGAAGCCAGTGCATAAGAAATTGGCAATCCCGTTTCCTTCATCACTTTTTGCTTCAGCTCGGCGGTAAACTTACTGCAGCCAAAAAATTTGTCCATTCCCGTTAAGTCCATATAAAACTCATCAATGCTGGCTTTTTCATAAACCGGAACATTTTCTTTGATGATATCGGTAACTGCCCGCGAATAATAGCTATAACTATCGTGATCTCCTTTTATGACATGTGCTTGCGGACAAAGGCGTAAAGCCAGTTTCATAGGCATGGCACTGTGTACCCCAAATGCCCGGGTTTCGTAACTGCAGGCCGCTACAACTCCCCTATCACTTGAACCGCCAACAATTAAGGGCTTACCTATAAACTTGCTGTTTTTAAGGCGCTCCACACTAACAAAAAATGTATCGAGATCAAAATGGGAGATAAAACGACGATTGTGCAATGAGTTCATAACTAAAATGTCCGGAACTCAAAATTACTAATACTTTTAGCAAATTGCAGTATTAAATTAATTTTAATCTAATCATCTGAATATGAAAGTAAAGAGCTTTACTAAACAATTTAAGCCGGATAATTAAGGAATTATTTTAATTTCAATCTTTTGAATCCTTAACCAGAACAATACGTAAAATTTAGATAAAATAATGAAATTTACTTTTTTAGAAAAAACCGTTTGAACATATATAATCAATGACCTATAAAGCTTTAACTTCCCTAACATTTTGTTTCTTTGCATGATGAAATTTAGGCTGCTGGTATCCTTGTTTATATTCCTTAGTTTCCATGCATATTCCCAAAATTGTGCATTATCCCTTACTATTAACTCTAGCAACGAAGCTATCTGCTCAGGCATTCCGGTAACATTAGAAGCGGTTCCAAGTGGCGGCAATAATTACTCCTACTCATGGAATACAGGCGAAACAGGCAAATCAATTATAGTAAATAAGGCAGGAACATATATTTTAACAGTTAGTGACAATGCCTCCGGGTGCTCAGCAGTAACCAAACAAATAATTATCAGCAGTGCGGCTATGCCCGATCCGCCCACTGTTGCAGGCGCTACAATTTGTGCCAATAGTTCTGCCACATTAACAGCTACAGCACCGGGTGGAGATTATCAATGGTATGACAGTCCGAAGGGAGGAACTTTGCTTGCCACCGGGAATTCATACACTCCCGCTCCACTAAATTCAAGTAAAACTTTTTATGTAGAAACTACCCTATCGGGATGTACAAGCACTCGGGCTCCGGTTACAATTTCAGTAACTCCAGGTCCACAAGTATTCGGAACTACAGTCTGTGCAGGATCAAGTGCCACCATCAGAGCTGCGGGGGGTAGTTCTTATCAATGGTTTGAAAATGCAGAGGGTGGAAACCCGATTGCAAACGGGCCAAGTTTAACCATTCCAGCAGTTACTGAAAGCAGGAATTATTATGTTCAGGCCGTTGTGAATGGGTGTTTGAGTAATTTAATTGCTGTACCAATTAACATTAACCCCATACCTGATGCGCCAACAGCAGCCGGAACTACCATTTGCTCGGGAAGTTCTGCAAATTTAACAGCAACAGCTCCGGGGGGAGTTTATCGCTGGTATAATGTTCCCACAGGAGGAACTGCACTAATTGTAAGTCCTGATTTTTCAACTCCTTCATTAACCCAAACTACCACATACTATGTGGAAACAAATTTAAATGGTTGCACCAGCTCACGTACGGCAGTTACAGTGAACGTGAATCCTTTACCAGAGCCTCCAGTAAGTATCGGAACATCTATATGTGCAAATTCTACGACTGTATTAACTGCAAGCGGACCGGCAGATAGTTACGAATGGTTTACCGCAGCAGTGGGTGGCAATTTATTGGCTACCGGACAGAATTTTACCACTCCTGTCTTATTTGAAACAACTACCTATTATGTTCAGGCAAAAGTAACCGGCTGTACAGGCCAAAGAACTGCGGTTACGGTTACTGTAAATCCCATTCCGCCAAACCCATCCGCCCCAAGCGTGATTATATGTTCTGGCTCGAATGCAACATTAACCGCTTCTGCCAGAAAAGGTTCATTCGAGTGGTATAATGCTCAAACAGGTGGCACGCTTGTAAGCTCTGATGCCACATTTATGAGCCCGGTTTTAATAGAATCAACTACGTATTATGTTCAGAATATTGTAAATGAATGTATAAGTGAACGGACTGCTGCAACAATAACTGTAATTGCAGGATCTGTTGAACCCACAGTATCAGACCAGACTATCTGTTTGGGTTCAAAAGCTACTTTATCTGCCAGTTCTTCATCCGGAGTGATAGAATGGTATGATTCTCCTTCCGGAGGAAATCTTTTAATAAGAAATCCGGTTTACATCACACCAGCATTAAGCACAAGTACAACCTACTATCTCCAATCAAACAATGGAAGTTGTACCAGCAATCGCACCGCTGTTACAGTCACGGTAGATCCTGTACCCGCTTCTCCTGTAAGTTCAGATGTAGATATTTGCAAAGGTAATACAGCAACATTTAATGCTTCCGGCTCAGGAATAATTGAATGGTTTGCGGATCCAACGGGCGGAAGTCCTGTTGCAACAGGTCCAAGTTTCACCACACCGGTACTTAATTCCTCAAAAACGTATTATGTATCAAACCGGGCACGCAGCTGCTCGAGCCCCAGAATTGCAGTAAAAGCAAACATTCCAGGTTTTGTTAATCCGGCGTTTCAATATTCTTCGGGTACTTATTGTAGTGACGCCGCGGATGTGACGCCTCAGAATTTTTCAAGTACTGGCGGAACATTTAGCGCAAGTCCTGCCGGCCTGTCTATAAATCCGCTTACTGGTAATATTAATTTTAGTGCCAGCACGCCACAAACATATTTGATCACATTTGTTGATAATAGCCCCTGTAATAATGTAAGTCAGTCGAGCCTGACAATAACCACTAACGCAAGCGCAGATTTTACCTATAATGCCTCGTATTGCAAAAGTGATATTAATCCAAAACCAATTTTTACCGAAACATCAAGTGCTGGTACTTTTAGTGCATCACCCGCAGGCTTAACTTTTGTAAATACTGCTACCGGAGAAATAGATCTAAGCAGCACTGCTCCCGGAACCTATACAATTACTAACTTAATTTCAGCCAGCGGATCTTGCCTTAGTGCCGTTGCAACTTTTGTTATAAGCGTTGAAGCGAGCCCCACTGTTAATGCCGGTCCGGATCAAACTGCAGCTTCTGATACGCCGGTTAGCTTAAACGGTTCTATCAGTAATGCAATTTCTGCAACCTGGTCTGGTGGAACGGGAATATTTTCGAATAATACTTCTCTTAACGCAATTTATACTCCCGGAACAGGTGAAACTTCTGCAAGTTTAACGCTCACAACCAATGATCCTCCAGGTTCATGCGGACCCCAATCTGACAATATTATTTTAACATTTAGCCCTCAGCCTGGTATTCCGGTTGCTGAAGGAACAACTGTTTGTATCAATAATCCGGCAATTTTAAATGCAACATCTCCTGGTGGAGAATATCAATGGTATGATTTGCCATCTGGAGGAACATTATTAGGTAAGGGAAGTGTATTTATTTCAAGCCCTTTATCTGCCGATACCTATTTCTATGTTCAAACAACCATTAACGGAGTAACAAGTGGCCGTAAAGAAGTTTTTGTGAAAGTTAATGCTTTTGCTGAAGCGCCTTCTGCTGCCGATGCTGAGATTTGCAGTGGATCAAATGCATATTTACTTGCAGAAGGTTCAGCAGGTTCTTATCAATGGTTTGATGCACCGGCAGGTGGAAATTTGTTATCTACAGAACCTGAATTTGAAACGCCGGTTTTATTTTCCAGCCAGACATATTATGTCCAGACAATTTTAAATGATTGCGTGAGTTCCAGAATTGCGGTTAAAGTAACTGTTAACCAATTACCAGAAATTACAAGCTCTTCACAAACAACAGTTTGCAGCGAAGAGAGTTTCAATTACGCAATTACTTCTTCAATTGTCGGTACCACTTATTTGTGGAGCAGAACAGCTACAGAAGGAATAAGCAATGATCCCATATCTGACCAAACCTCTGCTTCTATATCAGAAAGTCTGTTTAATACAACTTCATCACCAATTGATGTTGTCTATACAATTATACCTTACAACAATGATTGCTCCGGCGAGCTTTTTAATTTTACGGTAACAGTTAATGCTTTGCCTTTAGTAATTAGTGAAACAGAAGGCATTATTTGCAATAGAGAAGCACCTAATTATGAGATAAAGTTTAATACAGAAAACACTTCTTTTTCCTGGAGTAGAAAAGCCGTTGCCGGAATCAGCAATGCTGACATATCTGGTCAGAAGTCGGGGATTATAAAAGAGAATTTAGTTAATACTACTAAACAGCCTATCGAAGTAACTTATGTTATCGATTTCAGAACTGCAAACTGTACCGGAGCACCGTTTAATTATATTGTCACGGTTAATCCTACTTCAGTTATCACAAGTTCGGTGTTTAATCTAATTTGCAGTTCAGAGCCATTAAATTATCAAATTAACTCTAACATACCCGAAAGTACTTTTATCTGGAGCAGGCCTGCTGTAACTAATATTGAGAATCCCCCGATTGCTGATCAAACATCATCCATAATTAATGAGACATTAATTAATACTGGAAATTATATTGTCAATGTTCCTTATACAATTACCCCGTATGTTAACGGATGTGCCGGCAATACATTTACTTTAAACGTAAATGTTAAGCCCCAACCTGTTGTTACCTCCATTAACAGTAATAGTCCTGTTTGTATAGGAAGCTCAATACAACTTATTACCCAAAGCGTACCAAATGCAGTTTATACGTGGACAGGCCCGGATAATTTTTTATCGAACGAACAAAATCCATTAATCATGAATGCCGGACATAATAACTCCGGTGACTATTTTCTTAGCCTGGAAGTTAATGGCTGCACAAGTGAGCCAGGTATTATTAATGTTGAGGTAAATGATTTCCCGCAGGCGGAAGCTGGTCCGGCTCAAACTGTGTGTATAAACCAGAATTTTGTACAGCTAGATGGTTCAGTTACCGGTGGCACAAACACGGGGGTTTGGACAAGCAGCGGTACAGGAACATTTGATCCGGTGAATAATTATCTGGATGGAAAATATATTCCTTCTGCAGAAGATAAACAAAACGGTTCGGTAGTTTTAACATTAACCTCAACCAGCAGCGATGACTGCAATGCTTCTATTTCTTCAATGATCGTAACTTTTCAGCCGGTGCCCACGGTTGATGCCGGAAATGATCAAACTGTGTGTTCGCAGGATAAATTAATCCCGTTAGCCGGAGAAGTAAGTTTTGCAGGCGGCGGTATCTGGAGCACTTCTGGCAGTGGAACATTCAGTTCGTCAGCAAACAATTTGAAAGCATCTTATACGCCTTCATCCGCAGATATTGCGAACGGTTCAATTATTTTAACTCTCAGCAGCACCGGAAACGGATCATGTGAAGTAACACAAGATTTTTTAACACTTAACTTTAGTCTTCCACCTGATGTTGATGCTGGTCCAGATCAGATTGTTATAAAAAATATTCCTTTTACATTAATGCCAACCGTTTCTGATTCGGGCGTAAGCTACAAATGGTCACCCGCAATAAATCTGAGTAGTGATGATATTGCGAATCCGGTTGGAACTGCCAATGAAGATATTACTTACACACTTACAATTACTGATGAGTTAGGTTGTATAAGTCAGGATCAGGTATTTATTAAAGTGCTTGATGCCTTAATTGTAAATAACACATTTACGCCTAATGGCGATGGCATTAATGACCTGTGGACTATAAATGCTCTGGAAACTTATCCATCAGTAAAAGTGAATGTTTACAACAGATATGGTGACAAAGTTTTTCATTCTGATGGTTATCCGCAAGCATGGGATGGAACCAATAACGGGAAAGCCATGCCAACCGGAACTTATTATTATATAATTGAAACAGGATTAGAGGGTATCAAATACTCTGGCTCAATAACCATCATCCGCTAAGAAAAAATCACAATAATTTTATTTTAAATCTGTAGCCACGTGATAGGTTGGATCTTCCAGAATATTGACATCTATCACCTGATCCGCATTTTTTAACAAGATCCGGCAGTCTTCACTCAGGTGCTTCAGATGTAATTTTTTATTTACTTTCTGATACCGTTGCGTTAGTTTATTCAGAGCTTCAATACCAGACATATCTGCAACTCTGCTTTCTTTAAAATCAATGATCACCTCTTCCGGATCATTTAATACATCGAACTTCGAATTAAAAGCACTAATAGATCCAAAAAATAAGGGACCGAAAATTTCATAATGTTTTACACCCGCTTCATCTACGTATTTTCGGGCTCGAATACGTTTAGCACTCTCCCAGGCAAATACCAATGCCGAAATGATTACCCCAATTAATACCGCCAGTGCTAGGTTATGTAATAAAACGGTAACTGCTGCAACCAGAATACCAACTAAAATATCATGAGTAGGCATTTTGCCGATGAGTTTAAAACTTACCCATTCAAAAGTTCCTACTGCCACCATAATCATTACTCCCGTTAAGGCGGCCATTGGCATTTTCTCTATCAGAGAAGCACCAAACATAATAAACACCAATAGCATTAAAGCGGCCACAATTCCGGATAAACGTGCCCGGGCGCCTGCCGAAATATTGATCAGACTTTGCCCGATCATGGCGCAACCACCCATTCCAAAAAATAAACCAGAAAGAATATTAGCGCTTCCCTGCGCCACACATTCTTTATTTCCTCTCCCCCGTGTCTCCGTAATTTCGTCGATCAGGTTTAAGGTTAAAAGGCTTTCTGTTAGACCAACACCTGCAACAATGGCGGCATAAGGGAAAATAATTTTAAGCGTATCAAAAGTAAATGGAACCATCGGGATATGAAAAGGAGGAAAACCACCACTTATTGATGCCATATCGCCTACTGTTTTTGTATCAATTCCAAATCCTATTACAATAAAAAATACTACCACAATAGCTGTAAGAGATGCCGGAACAGCTTTTGTAATTCGCGGCAAGCCCACCATAATGGCAATAGTTAATGCAACTAAGCCCAGCATCTGATATAATGCAGAACCGGTCATCCAAACCATTTCGCCATTCTGTAAAACCTTAAACTGATCTAATTGCGACATAAAAATGATTATAGCTAATCCGTTAACAAAACCGAACATAACCGGATGCGGAACTAAACGGATGAGTTTTCCCAATTTGAAAACACCAACCAAAACCTGTATTATTCCCGCCAGAATTACGGTAGCAAATACGTATTCAATTCCATAAGTCTTTGTAACGGCAACTATTATAACGGCCACAGCACCGGTTGCACCCGATATCATTCCCGGCCGACCGCCTATCACAGAGGTTACCAAACCCATAATAAAAGCAGCATACAAACCAACTAATGGCGGAAGGCCGGCTATTAAAGAAAATGCAATTGCTTCCGGTATCAGCGCCAATGCCACCGTTAAGCCAGCAAGTACCTCTAATTTATAATCTACTTTTTGTTTAAAATCGAAAAGACGGAGGAAAGATTTAGTCATTTTATTTGGGATATTGAATGCGTCGGGACCCATTCATTCTTTTAAAGACCTTAACTTTAAATAAATCAAAGCAAGAATTGAAGCGGCAAAAGTATTATTTTTTGTGTAGAGAGATTAGAAAAAGAAAATTCAAAGAATTAGTTTAAGCAATTTGTATAACAATTGACGTTATTCTTAATCTATGTATTTTAAGTTGGTTCTTAATTAAAGCATTATTTAAAGCTATTTTTTACATATTTACTCCATGTTCAGAAGTATAAAATTCCAACCGCTGCGCTACAGCCTGATATTAATTTATTTTGTGATTCTTTTTTTCTGCGCTATTGAGCTGAATTTCTTATGGTTATTTGGATATTCTCCCAATATTAATGATATAAAAACTCCCAACATGCGCATTGCCTCGGAATTATATACGGCCGATGGAAAATTGATTGGACGGTATTATAAAGAAAATCGTACTCCGGTTGAGTATGAAAAAATTTCAAAAAGTGTAATAGATGCTTTAGTTGCCACCGAAGATGTTCGTTTTTTTCAACACTCAGGTGTGGATGTCCGTTCGTTAGTTTCAAGTACAATTTCTACAGCAACCGGCGATCGCCGCGGGGCGAGTACAATTACTCAGCAATTAGCTAAAAATTTATATCGCACACGCAACAAAAAATCTGAAGGAGCTATTAAAATCATTCCCGGTTTCAGAACTATTATTTATAAAATTAAAGAGTTAATGACCGCTGTAAAGCTTGAGGGTTTTTATACTAAGCAGCAGATATTAACCTTATACTTAAATACAGTGCCTTTCGGCGGAAATACTTACGGAATAAAAACAGCCGCAAAACATTTTTTTAATAAACAACCTTCAGAACTGGAAGTTCAGGAATCTGCAACCTTAATAGGAATTTTAAAAGCAAATACAACCTACAATCCCATCCGAAATCCGGAGCAGTCTCTGGAGCGTAGGAATGTGGTATTATCTCAAATGGAGAAATATCAGTATTTAACAGATGTGGAATATAAAAAATATAGCAGCCTTCCTATGGAAACTAAAGCCGGAGAGTTTGACGAAGGAAATGAAGGTGAATCGTATTTAAAATCCGCGGTAGCAGATTGGATTAAACAATGGTGTGAGGATAATAATTATGATTTGTACGAAGGTGGATTGAAAATTTATACAACCATTGATTCCAAATTGCAAAAATATGCCGAAGAAGCTGTTGCCAGTGAAATGAAGATATTGCAAAGAAGATTGCAAAATGAGTGGGGAAACCAAAATCCTTGGCAAAATTCGGAGAAAAAAGAAATTCCTGATTTTGCAGTCAATGCCGCTAAACGTCTCCCAAAATATGATTATTTAAAGAAGCGGTTTAATAACAACCCGGATTCCATTAATCATTATCTCACGCTGAAAAAAGAAATGAAAGTTTTTAGCTGGGATGGCGGTCAGAAAGAAGTTAACTTTTCTACTCTGGATTCATTAGAATATTACGCGAAATTATTGAACACCGGAATGATGACCTTAGATCCTTTTAACGGACATATAAAGGTTTGGATTGGGGGAATTGATCATAAATTTTTTAAATACGATCACGTTTCTCAGGCCAAAAGACAAGCCGGATCCACTTTCAAACCATTCGCTTACCTGGCAGCTTTAGAATCAGGCATGACTCCCTGCGATAAATTAACAGATAAGCCCGTTAAAATAAAATACAAAGAAGGTAACGAAACCGAATATTGGGAACCTAAAAATGCCAGCTATTCTTTCTCTTACCGGGAAATGACTTTAAGGCACGCTATGGCTCGGTCAATAAACTCGGTTACGGCTCAGGTTACCGAAATTGTTGGAGCAGATAAAGTAGTAGAATATGCGCATACCTCCGGAATAGATAGTAAACTAAAAGCTGTTCCTTCGGTAAGTTTAGGACCGAATGATGTAAGTGTTTTTGAAATGGTAAAGGCTTACGGAACTTTCCTGAATAAGGGAATGAAAATGGAACCAATTCTCGTACAAAAAATTACAGACAAAGACGGTAATGTATTAGAAGAATTTACAGCTAAAGCAAAAAGAGCAATCAGCGAAGAAGTTGCCTGGCTAATGATGTATATGCTCCGCGGAGGAATGGAAGAACCGGGTGGAACTTCACAAGCTTTATGGGAATGGGATCTTTTCAAAAAAGGAAATCAAATTGCCGGTAAAACCGGAACATCCTCAGACTATGTAGATGGCTGGTATATGGGTTTAACTAAAGATCTTGTTACAGGAGTTTGGGTTGGTGCTGATGAACGAACCGTACATTTCAGAAGTTCACAAACTGGTGAAGGTTCAAAGACAGCCTTACCTATTTTCGCAAAATTTATGGAAAAGGTTTATAAAGATCCGTCAACCGGAATAACCCTTGGTCCTTTCCCTAAACCAGGTGTAAAAATCACCAGAGAATATAATTGTGTAACACCAAATTACGAACCTGAAATTATAGACAGCATACAAGTTGATAGCTTACAATTTGATTCTTTATATGTACCGGAAGTTGAACCTGCTGACACAAGCGCCGTACTGAAAAACCCTGATCAGAAAAAAGATCTATTAATTAAACCAACTTCTAAACCAAAGGAGAAAGTTCCGGCAGATAACAAGGTTGAAACAAAAAAAGATACGCTAAAAAGCAGGAAAGAATTAAGGAAAGAAAAAAGAAAGAATGGTGGTGAACAAAATTGATTAAACTTTCTTAATCATATTTATGTCTATATATTTTAAGATAAAATCAATGTCTGTTATTTTCCGTAAATTAGGTACAACGCTAAAAAATGTAAAATGAGAAAAATCGATCCTTTGCGCAGTAAACTTTCACTGCGTTTGTTTTATTCATTGCTGTTACTCTTAGTTTTTACAATCGTTTCTCCCGCAAATGCACAATATTTCGGGCAAAATAAAGTGCGATATAAGAATCTGAAATTTAAAGTATATCAAACACCGCATTTTGAGATCTATTATTATTTAAAGAATGATAGTTTAGTGAAAAGATTTGCTCAGGAAAGTGAAGTTTGGTACGATTTACACCAGCAGGTTTTCAGAGATACTTTTACACGGAAAAACCCAATTATTCTATATTCTAATCACCCCGATTTTCAGCAAACTACTGCGTTGCAAGGAGATATTAGCGTTGGGACAGGTGGAGTAACTGAAGGTTTAAAGAACAGGGTGATTATGCCTGTTACTCAAATTAATAATCAAACCCGTCACGTTTTGGGTCATGAGCTAGTTCACGCATTCCAATATCATTCTTTAATAGAAGGCGATTCTACAAATCTGGAAAACATTGGAAATTTGCCTTTATGGATGGTGGAAGGTATGGCAGAATATTTATCAGTTGGTAAAACCGATGCATACACCTCTATGTGGATGCGTGATGCTTATTTAAATAAAGATATTCCAACCCTTAAACAACTTACAACAAGCAATAAATATTTCCCTTACAGATACGGACAAGCTTTCTGGTCATACATTGGTTCTACTTATGGTGACACCGTAATTGTTCCATTTTTTAAAGAAACCGCAAAATACGGTTATGAAATGGCCGTCAAACGCACCTTTGGATTTGATGAAAAAACCTTATCCAATCTTTGGAAAACAAGTATCGAGAACACTTATAAGCCTTACTTAAAAGATACTTCACAAATCCCGGTAGGTAACAGAGTAATTGACAGTAAAAATGGAGGTGAGAATTACAACGTTGCTCCTTCTATATCACCGGATGGAAAATATATTGCATTTTTATCTGAGAAAGAACTCCTCAGTATTGATTTATTTCTGGCAGATGCAAAAACCGGGAAAATTATAAGGAAACTTACGAGTAAAGCCAAAAACTCACATATAGATGAATTTAATTTTATAGAATCTGCAGGAGCTTGGTCGCCAGATTCCAAACAGTTTGCTTTTAGTGTTTTTAGCGAAGGCAGAAATAAAATGATAATTGTAAACGCAGATAATGGCAGAACTGTAAACACAATATCAATACCTAAAGTTGAAGAATTTGGAAATTTGAGCTGGTCGCCAAATGGAAATGATATTGCCTTTTCGGGAATGAAAGAAGGCCAGAGTGATTTGTATGTATATAATTTGAATAGCAAAAATTTAACACAGTTAACAAACGATAAATATTCAGATTATTATCCAAACTACTCTAATGATGGCAAAAAATTAGTTTTCAGCAGTGACAGAACTACACTGGACAAATCATCTGTTGGTGTAGATATCACGTTTAATCTGGCAGTTTATAATCTTGAAACTAAAAATATCACTAACATTCCCGTATTTGACGGAGCAAATAATCTGAATCCTCAGTTTTCCGCAAACAATGAAGATATTTACTTCCTGTCTAACAGAGATGGATTTAGAAATTTGTACCGTTATAATTTAGCATCGGGTGCATTAGATCAGATGACAGATTATTTTACTGGGATAAGCGGTATAACAGATTTTAGTCCAGCACTAAGTGTTTCCAGAAATGATGATGTTGTTTATTCTTATTACAGGGCTCAGAAGTATGCTATTTATAATGCCAAAGCAAGTGAATTTAAACCAACGCCGGTAGATCCAAAAGCAGTTAATTTTGACGCAGCTGTGCTTCCGCCGGCTAAATCAAATGGCGTTGATTTAGTGAATGCAAACCTTGACAATTTTGAGCGATTTGAGACCATTAAAACGGATTCTATTATAACCGTTCCATATAAACCAAAATTCAAATTGGATTATTTATCCAGTACTGGTGCAGGTGCTTCAGTGGGCAGATTTGGGGCAGGATTGTCAAGCGGAGTTCAGGGAGTTTTTAGTGATATTTTGGGCAGAAATCAAATATTTGCAGCCGCATCAATCAACGGTGAAATTTATGATTTTGGTGGTCAGGTTGCGTACATAAACCAGGACACCCGCATAAATTGGGGATTATCAGTTTCACATATTCCTTATGTTACCGGGTTTGTTAATCCCACTATTGAAGATATTGGAGGCGGTCAGGCGGCATATAACGAACGGTATGATATAATCAGAACATTTGAAGATCAGGTTCAGCTATTTGCTTCTTACCCATTCTCCAGAATTCACAGATTTGAAGCTGGTGCCGGATTTACGTACTATAGTTACCGAATAGACCGATATAATAACTATTATTCATTCGATCCAAATTCCGGAGCAATTGGTTTCCCGATAGGAAGTAACCGTGAAAAAGTTTCAAAAGAAGAAGCGACTATGGACTATGGAAACGCTTTCAATTCCTTTTCTACATTTCCCTTAAATGCTGCTCTTGTAGGTGATAATTCCACTTTTGGGCTTACTTCTCCATTAAGTGGTTTTAGGTACCGTTTGGGAATTGATCGGTATGTAGGCGATTATAATCTAGGAGCTTTAACAGCAGATTTTAGAGAATATATGAGAATGAAGCCTGTAACTTTTGCTGCAAGATTATATAGTTATTCCAGATTTGGGAGAGATGAAAATAGATTGTATCCTTTATATGTTGGATATAATTATTTAATAAGAGGTTATGAAGCAAATTCATTTTACAAAAATGGAACTGCTACAACGGGAGGATTTGATATTAATCAGTTAGTTGGAACACGTATCGCGGTAGCAAATTTTGAGGTTAGATTACCTTTTACAGGACCCAAAAAATTGGCAGCAATTCCTTCTAAATTTTTATTTTCTGATCTGAATGCTTTCTTTGATATGGGTCTGGCTTACTATAAAGATGCAAAAGTTGCATTTCGTTCAGAACCACGTCTTGTAGAAGTAAATGGGGAGCAGGTTTATGAACGCGTTCCTGCAATGAGTGCCGGATTATCATTACGTGTTAATGTTTTTGGATACTTTGTTTTGGAGCCCTATTATGCATTTCCTTTTCAGCGTAAAGATGTTTCAGGTGGAGTATTTGGTTTAACCTTCTCTCCGGGTTGGTAAAAATCCGTTAAGCATAAAAAAGCGATCAGGTTCTGATCGCTTTTTTTATAAGTTTATTTTTTATGTGGAATAAACACATTTAACATGTTCTCTCAAATTATATTTCGAAGCCATTACTTCACCATATGCACCCGCAGTTCTGATGGCAATTAAATTACCACGAACGGATTCAGGAAGTTCAACTTCTTTTCCAAAGCAGTCTGTGGATTCGCATATAGGGCCAACTACATCATATTTAATAACTTCATTCGGATTATTCTGAGCTGAAACATTTTCAATTTTATGATAAGCCTGGTACAAAGCTGGTCGCATTAACTCGGTCATTCCAGCATCCAGAATCAAAAAGTTCTTCTTCAATCCATTTTTAACATACAAAATTCTGCTAATCAGCGTTCCGCATTGAGCAACCAGGGCCCGACCCAATTCAAAATGGATCTCCTGCCCTGTTCTTCTTTCTAAAAACTGATCAAAAATTTTAAAATAACTTTCAAAATCTACAAATTGGTTTTCATCAGGATTATGATAATCAACACCCAGACCACCACCAACATTTAAAATCTTCAGCAAAAAACCTCTGTCCTCAAACCATTGATGAATTTCATTCACTTTAACACAAAGGCTCTTAAAAACATCCATATCTGTAATTTGAGAACCGATATGAAAATGTATTCCGATAAATTCTAAATTACCAGATCGTTTTAAGGCATCCACACAATCATTTAACTCCCATTGATTGATACCAAATTTATTTTCCTCTAAACCGGTAGTAATATATTGATGAGTTAAAGCATCTACATTGGGATTAATTCGCAAAGCGATGTTGGCTTTCTTATTCTTTTTAGCTGCCAGTTCATTAATTATATCTAACTCCTGAATGGATTCCACATTGAAACAAAAAATATTTTGGTCGAGTGCTTCATTAATTTCCCTGTCTGATTTTCCTACTCCGGCAAAAACGATCTTTGAGGGTTTAAATCCCGTTTCAATTGCTTTTAAAACTTCATTTCCGCTTACACAGTCAGCTCCAAAACCAGCCTTATTTATAGCCTGAAGTATTTTATCATTAAAATTTGCTTTCATCGCGTAATGAACATGGAAGCCATATTTATTACTTGCCGAAATGCATTTTTGAAGTGTTTCGTTTAAAAGTTCTAAATTATAATAGTAGAAAGGAGTTTCTAAAGATTCAAATTCAGCAACTTTTTTGGAATCAAAAATCATATATGTTTTTATAAAACCCTTTTCGGGGATGTAATAATCAAAAATTATTCAAATAAACGATTGTGTAAAGATCTTAAAGCTTCAGTTTTATCTTCTGTTTTAAGCAACAGGGAAATATTATAGCTGCTTCCTCCGTAAGAGATCATCCGGATAGGAACATGTTTTAAAGCTTCGAAAACTCTGGAAGCATAGCCGTGTGTGGCCGCTCCAAAATCTCCAACCACACAAACTATCGTTTGCTCAAAGTCAACTTCAACGGTCCCGAAGCTGTTTAATTCTTTTAAAATATCTTCCAGATTCCGGGTATCGTCAATAGTAACTGACACCGCAACTTCAGAAGTGGTGATCATATCTATCGGCGTTTTGTAACGCTCAAAAACTTCAAAAACGCGACGGAGAAAACCATAAGCAAGCAACATTCTGCTTGAATGAATTTTAATAGCTGTAATTCCGTCTTTTGCAGCAATTGATTTTATTTTGCCTTTTTCGCTTTCATTGGCAATCAACGTTCCGGCCGCAGTAATATCCATTGTATTTAATAACCTAACGGGAATTTTATATCGCTGTGCCGGAAATACACTTTGAGGATGCAAAATTTTGGCTCCAAAATAGGCCAACTCCGCTGCTTCATCAAAAGATAAATAAGCAATTGGCTTGGTTCCTTTTACAATTCTGGGATCGTTATTATGCATTCCATCAATATCAGTCCATATCTGAACTTCTTCGGCAGTTAT
>JBBRCI010000046.1:0-23194 GCA_038204935.1 Sphingobacteriales bacterium
TTGCTTCGATCACAAAATTATAACTCGGACGGTACTGCTGTATAAAATCCTGCAATTTTTCGCCCTGTAATCCGGTTACACTATTTACCAGATTGTAATTGTATCGATAATCAATCATCGCTTCATGATAATCACGTTCTATAATCCGTTGTAACTGTCGGGCATTTCTACCTTCGCGACTAAGCAAATTATAAAGTGCATTGATGCTTAAACCGGCACCTCCGTTACCGGACGATCCGCCTTGTGTAAACACATCCTTAACTGTTCCCTTTGTGTAGGCGTCTTTGTATTCTTTCTTCGTTTCGGCGAGCTGGCCTTTTGGCGATTTTAGCGAATCAGTAATTTTAACTTCTCTCAATAAAATGCTGTTATTTTTTAGATAGAACAAAACTGTGTTTTGCTCGCCTACGCGGATGGTATCAACATTATAACCTTGCAATGCGGCAACCATCAAATCTCCGGAACGAGCTGTTGTGCTGAATTCGCCTTTGCTGTTATTGTAAAATCCTTTGCCTGTAGTTGTATTGTAAATGTAAACGCGTGTTAGTCTTTGCTTGCTATCGCGATCAAATACAATTCCCTGCACAGTTTTTTCCTGGGCAAATAACTTTCCGGCAAACAGAAAGAGAAAGAAAAGAAGATATAATGTTTTTTTCAATTTCTAAATCTAAACGAAAAACTTATTATCAGCTACGGTTTAACAATTCTTAACAAATTAGATTAAACCTGTTACTTATTTTGAAACCAGCAATAACTGGCCCAGGTGTAAATTTTCGTTTTGCAAATTATTCAGAATTTTCACTTCATCAACCGTTAGAGAGAAACGGCGGCTGATGGAATAAAGTGTATCGCCTTTTTTCACTTCATAAATGGTCATGGCAACGGCAGGTTTAGAAGTTTCCTTTTTTTCCTGCGGAATATTCTCGGTGATTTCTGCCAAAACTTTATCCTCGCGTTTTATTTTTTCAAACTGATTTTCTCTGCGGTCAAACTGTTGCAAATCATAACGCTCAATTAAACTTATCAGCAATTCCGGATATCTTGGATTGGTGGCGTATCCCGCTTGTTTTAAACCGTACGCCCAGCCCTTGTAATCGTCTTTATTTAGCTCAAATAAAAATGCATAGCGTTTGCGTTTTAAAAATTCGGTATGATCCCGGAAAGATTCTTCGGCATTATTATAAACCCTGAAACAATCGTCCACCTTGTCGTCATCTCGCAGAATGGTTTTTCCACGCCATTCAGAATTACATTTAATTCCAAAATGATTGTTCGCTTCACGGGCCAGGCTACTATTTCCGTTACCCGATTCCAGTAATCCCTGAGCCAATGTAATACTGGCCGGAATTCCTGATTTATTCATTTCGCTTATCGCGATAGCTCTGTAACGAGAAATATATTCATTGCCGGAATAACGATTCATCAGGACATTTTCTGATAAGACTTTCTGGTTTTTAGAAGGTGATTTAACAAGCGTTTTTTTAGAACTGCAGGAACTAAATATTAAACTTAAAGCTATCAAGGATATAAAAATTCTATTCATTTAACGTATCAGATCTTTAATTTTTGACCAATTTGTAAAGTGTTGCTGCGTAATCTGTTTTTGCTTTTTATTGATTTTACAGACTTGCCAAATTTTTCAGCAATCGCGTTCAGCGTATCACCTCTCTTCACTTTGTATATTTTTGCTGTTGCCGAAGAATAGACTTTTTTTGGTCCAATAGGTTTACTGTAACCCGCAGGTTCCTCATAATCTGCCGGACGGTTATCAAACTGATATAGTTTGTATTTTTTGATGGTTCCTAAAACCTGACTTGCCCATAATTTACTGGCTGCATAACCGCCGCGATTAATTCCTAAAACCCAGTTCCGGTAATCGTAATCAGAATATTTATTAAATAAATTGCTGAATTGTTTGCGGCTGCTCAACATCCGGATAAAATCGTGATAAGACATTTCTGCCGAATCGTAATCTTTATAAGATGAGTGGATTTTCTTATTGGAATTTCTACCCTTCATCCCAAAATGATTATTCATATAACGGGCAATTTTACTGGTTCCGTTTCCGGATTCGTGCATGGCAACCGCTAAAATTACGCTTGCCGGTGTTCCGGATGAATTCATTTGTTCAATAGCCAGATCTTTAAAATTTTCAATATATCTGGTTCCACTATTCTGAGCAAATGCAGCAGAACTCAGCAGAATCAATAGCATTGATAGATATTTTCTCATAAATTATTTTTTTCTGATCAGCAGTAAACCATCCCGCACCGGAAGTATTAACTTCTCAATACGCGAATCATTGTTAATCATCTCATTAAATTTGCTGATCTCTGATGTGTCTTTGTCTGTTTCCTTTTTGTTCAGCACTTTTCCGCTCCACAAAACATTGTCAACAATAATCAGTCCGCCGGGCCTAACCTGGTTGAAAATCATTTCATAATAAGTTCCATTATTCTTTTTATCCGCGTCAATAAAAACCAGGTCGTAAGCCCGGGTTAAAGTCGGGATTATGTCTATTGCATTCCCGATATGGTAATTGATCAGAAAGTTAAATTCGGATTTTTCAAAATTCGACCGAACCATATCTTCCAATTCAGAATTGATGTCAATGGTATCTAATAGGCCATTTGCCGGTAAACCTTCTGCCAGACATAAAGTAGCGTAGCCGGTATAAGTTCCAATTTCGAGAATGTTTTGTGGCTGCATCATTTTGCTCAGCATACTCAAAACCCGTCCCTGATAATGACCGGAAAGCATGCGTGGCATTAATACCTTTAAATGTGTTTCCCGGTTAATGTGTTTGAGCAGATCGTTCTCAGGTTCACAATGTTGTTCCAGGTAGTTTGTAAGTTCATCGCTTAGTAACTCCATGGTCGCAAAGATAATGATTTTTACTTTTCAGGATTTTGGGCTAAAACTGCTCTCTAAAGCTTCTGATCTGTTTCCTGTTTTTCTATAACCGCCAAAGCAAGCCGGATTTTAAGGTAAGATATACTTTCATTTAAATGATCAAAAATTGGTTTCATGGCTTTGCTTTTCTGACGAAGAAATGCCATTGCTTTTTTCACATTCTCTACTTCCTGCCAGCTTACAAATTCATCCAGATTATGAATGTTGCCTCGCAAAAACAAATAAGCAAAATGAGAATAAACGGTTTGCAAACTCATTTTCCGCTGAACCGAAATTTCTTCAGGATCTAAACCTTGCTGGTAGAGATTTAAGGTTTGTTTATAGGTATCTCCTTTTTCTTTTTTGCCGGAATGGTTTCCTAAAAATTCAACAATGGCGTTTAAAAATGCTTGTCCGTATCGTGCAAACTTATGCTCTCCAATTCCAGGTAAATCAAGCATATCGTGATGGTTTCTTGGCTTTTCTGAAACCATTGCCTGTAAAGTGGCATCACTAAAAATGATATAAGCGGGCACTTTTTCTTTCAAGGCAAAATCCTGCCGGACTTTCCGTAACAGATCGAACAATTCTTCATTTGCAGAAACACTTGTCCTGGTTTTCTTTTCTTTCGATACGATTTCCGTTCTGTCCAGAATTTGTAAAACGGTTAATTCTATTTTCTTTTGGGCGAATAAAATATCCTTTCCAGCGGGAGTGATTTTAAGCGCAAAATTCTCATCATAGGCAATTTCTAGAACTCCCAGATTGAGCATTTGCATTAAATAACGCTGCCAATCCGTGGCGCTAATTTCAGCACCTGCGCCATGCGTTTTCAGCTGATCGTATTTAGCAAACACAATTTCTGCCCGCATAGAACCTCGCAAAACATCAATTATCATTTGTGCGCCTTCTTTTTCTTTCATTCTAAAAACGGCAGAAAGTGCTTTTTGCACTAAAATGGTCGCATCAAAATGCTTTCGAGGATTTTTACATACATCGCAATTGCCGCAATTTTCCGGCAGCGTTTCCGAGAAATAATTTAACAATATTTTCCTGCGACAACTATCTGCTTCGGCATAATGCTGAATTCGCTTTAGTTTTTCCAGGTTAATTTCAGATTGTTTTCCCTGACTGGCAAACTTATTCAACAAAATAATATCCGCGTAGCTGTAATATAAAATAGTTTCAGAAGGCAAACCGTCACGGCCGGCACGACCAATTTCCTGGTAATATCCTTCCATGTTTTTGGGCATATTAAAGTGAATTACCCAACGCACATTTGATTTGTCAATGCCCATTCCGAAAGCGATGGTGGCGCAAACGATCTGCAATTCATCATTGATAAAATCTTCCTGAACTTTTGCCCGCTTATCGGGATCCATTCCTGCATGGTAATAATTGGCTTTTATTCCAGCGGATTTTAAATTTCCTGCCAGTTCTTCACATTTTTTTCTGCTCAAACAGTAAATTATTCCGCTTTGGTCTTTGCGTGTCCGAATAAAATCAATGATTTCTTCTGTTTTTTGTTTTGGCTTTACGCCGATTCGGACATCCAGACTTAAATTTTTCCGGTCGAAAGAAGAAATAAATAACCTCGGTTCTTTCAGCTTTAATTGTTTGCTGATGTCGCGACGTGTTAATTTATCGGCAGTAGCCGTTAAAGCAATAAACGGAATGTCCGGAAATTTCTCCCGTAAAAATCCCATTTGGGTGTATTCAGGTCTGAAATCATGTCCCCATGAGGAAATGCAATGTGCTTCATCAATGGCAAAAAGTGCGGGTTTTGCCATTCGGATGATCTGGTCCAGATCTGACAGTAATTTTTCTGGCGAAACATAAAGTAATTTGATTTTACCCAAATAGCAGTCTTCCAGAATCTGCTGCTGCTCGGGAAATGTTTGCGTGCTGTTTAAAAATTCTGCAGAAATGCCGTTTGTTTTTAAAGCATCCACCTGATCTTTCATCAGAGAAATTAATGGCGAAACTACAATGCAGGTTCCGTCCATTAAAAGCGCCGGAATCTGGAAACAGATTGATTTTCCTCCGCCGGTAGGCATTAACACCAATGCATCTTTCTTGTCTAAAACACGTTCAATAATTTCAGCCTGCTGCGGCCTGAAATGATCAAAACCGAAATGCTTTTTCAGTATTTCCTGTGCTTTAGTAATCATTGTGTTTATTTAGAAATTATAGAAGATAATTCTTTTTCTCCAGATATGATTGCAAAATAATAGTCGCCGAAATAGTGTCTATACGTTCTTTATTCTGACGGTCTGATTTTTTGAATCCGCTTTGCGCAATTGTTGCCGAGGCCATTTTCGAAGTAAAACGTTCATCCATTAAATCAACCGGAATTTCGGGGAAGTTTTTCTTCAAAATAGTTACGAATCCTTTTACCTGCGGCGCAGATTGCGATGGTGTTCCGTCCATTTGTTTTGGCTCGCCCACCACAAAAAGCTCTACTTGCTCAGTTGCCAGATATTTCTTCAGATAATCTACAATGTCTTTTGGATGAACGGTTCCCAGGCCGGTTGCAATTATCTGCAAAGGGTCAGTTACCGCAATTCCGGTCCGTTTATTTCCATAATCAAAAGCCATTATCCGGGCCATATTATTCTGTCTTTTTAGGATTTTTTAAGAATTAGCAAAGATAGCATTGTGAATTGGAGGATTTTTTTAAAATCTGACTACTCAATACTTTTTCTTTATTTTGCCAAATGCAGTTCAGCGAAATTATAGGTCAGCAGGAAGTTAAGAAGCATTTAATTCAAACTGTTTTAGAAAACAGAGTGAGTCATGCGCAGCTTTTTCTTGGTCCGGAAGGTTCCGGAAGTTTAGCTCTTGCCTTGGCGTACGCACAATTTATTTCCTGTCAGAACAGACAGGAATCGGATAGTTGCGGGGAATGTTCTTCCTGCAGGAAATACAGTAAACTGATCCATCCCGATCTGCATTTTTCATATCCGTTTTTTGCGAAGCATAAAGATGATACGGCATTAAAATTTCTTCCGGAATGGCGTGAAGCGTTTTTGTCAAATCCATATTTGAATCTGAACGAATGGCGAAATCAGTTGGATGCTGAAAATAAACAGGCAAATATAAATATTGCCGAATGTCATCAAATCATCCATAAATTAAGCTTAAAACCTTTTGAAGCAGAATACAAAGTTTTAATTATGTGGCTTCCGGAATATCTGGAGAAAGAAGGAAATTCGCTTTTGAAAAT
This sequence comes from Sphingobacteriales bacterium, assembly GCA_038204935.1. Lineage (GTDB taxonomy): Bacteria > Bacteroidota > Bacteroidia > Sphingobacteriales > Sphingobacteriaceae > Daejeonella. The sequence goes on from JBBRCI010000046.1 coordinate 6,119, forward strand.
TATTGAAGAGCCTTCGCATAAAACACTTTTTCTGTTGGTTGCTCAAAATCAGGATCAGATATTACAAACCATTATATCCAGAACTCAATTGGTTAAAATTCCGCGACTGCGGGATGAAGATATCTCAAATCATTTGATGTTTAAACAAGGTCTTCCAGAAAACAGAGCAGCGCAGATCGCCTATTTAAGCGAAGGAAATTATCAGTCGGCAAAAGAATTTTTGCAGGAAGAACCCAATGATAATTTTGCTTTATTTTCTGATTGGATGCGTATGACGTATTCGGATAAGGGAGCTTCCGTTATTGATTTTGTAGATAAAGCGGCAAAAATGGGTCGCGAAAACCAGAAGAACTTCTTAAAATTTGGCATGAATCTCATCCGCGAAAGCGTAATGATTTTATCCGGTGCGGCAGAATTGGTGCATCTACCAAAGGCCGAACTTGATTTCATCACAAATTTCAGTAAGTTTATGGACCTGCAAAAGGCCGAAGCGATTAGCGCTGAATTAGAGAAAGCGCATTATCACATAGAGCGGAACGCCAATCCGAAAATTTTATTTTTAGATGTATCTTTGCAGTTAATTAAAATTTTAAAGTTTAATACGCTCCCTTCGGGGACTCAATATATATAGAATAAATTATGGGTTGTGGAAGTTGTTCTTCAGGCGGTTGTTCGCCTGCCGGCTGTAAAAGTAATGGCTCGTGCCTTACAAACGGTTGCAGTAAATTAGATGTTTACGATTGGCTTGCCCACATGGACATGCCAGCTAATTATAAAGCCTTTAATATCATCGAGATAAAATTTAAAGGTGCTAGGAAAGAGTTTTTTTTAAATAACGAAAATTTATACTTAGAAGCGGGTGAATTGGTTGCTGTTGAAACCACAACCGGTGGTTATGATATTGGCCACGTTTCCTTAACAGGAGAGCTGGTGCGAATGCAGCTAAAAAAACACCATGTTCGTACCGAAGATGTTGTTAAGAAAATCTATCGCAAAGCTTCACCTGCTGATGTTGATAAATGGAAATTAGCTAAAGAAGCGGAGTTTGAAACGATGCATAAATCTCGGGTTTTAGCCAAAGAACTTGGTTTAGCCATGAAATTAAGCGACGTAGATTACCAAGGTGATAGAACCAAGGCAACTTTTTATTACACGGCCGAAGGGCGTGTGGATTTCAGGGAACTGATTAAAAAGATGGCCGAAACATTCCGTATCCGCATTGAAATGCGACAAATTGGAATGCGCCAGGAAGCGAGTCGTTTAGGCGGAATTGGTTCCTGCGGTCGAGAGCTTTGCTGCTCAACTTGGTTAACAGATTTCAAAACTGTTTCTACTTCAGCGGCACGCTACCAAAATCTTTCGTTAAATACCTTAAAACTTGCCGGGCAATGCGGTAAATTAAAATGCTGCCTGAATTATGAATTGGATACTTATATGGATGCCTTACGGGATATTCCGGACAAAGTAGAACGTCTAGAGACCGGAAAAGGTATTGCAAGGCTTCAGAAAACAGATATTTTCAAAAAGATAATGTGGTTCAGTTATCCGAATGATGACACCTGGATTCCACTGGAAATTGACCGTGTAAAAGAAATTCAGCAATTAAATAAAGATGGTGTAAAGCCGGATGATTTAAAAGAGGAAGCACTGGAAGTTGATAAACCGGTTGTTGCTAAAGTTTTGGATTACGAGAATGTGGTAGGGCAAGATAGCTTGACTCGTTTGGATGATAAATCAACTAAACGCAAGAAAAGCAATCGCAATAAACCCCGAAATCCAAACGCAGCCGTACAACCGAATCCCAATCAAAACAGGCCTCAGGCTCCAAAAAAGCCAAACCCTAACCAGAAACCTGTAGAAGCAAGAAAGCCGGATTCTGCAGATGCTTCTGGGGATGCAGCAAAGCCAAATGAAGGCGGCCAAAACCGGAACAACAACCGCAAGAAAAATAACCGGAACAATAATAACAGACCAAAACCAACAGAATAAATGCAGGCAGCGGCTAAGTTTTCAATCTACTTTTTCTTGATTTCGTTATTATTTATCTCCTGTCGGGATACCAATGCAATAATTGACACGAATTCACAGATTACTAACCGATCCTGGTCGTACGTAAATAAAATAAAAGTTAAGGCCACTATTCCCGATCAGAAATTAGCCTACAATATATACGTAAATCTCCGGCATACGGCGGAATATCCGTATTCAAATATCTTTTTGCTGATCAGAATGAAAGGTCCGGATAACCAGGTCATCACCGAAAGGAAAGAATTTAAGCTGGCTTTGCCAGACGGAGAATGGCTGGGAAAAGGATCAGGAAATTTGTACAGTTACCAGTTGCCTTTTAAAGAAGGTTTTTATTTTCCCCAAAAGGGAGATTATTATTTTGAGATTGAACAGAACATGCGTAACAACCCTTTGCGGGAAATTACAGACGTTGGTCTCCGGATAGAAAAAGCAGAATAACATGAATTCCTTTCAACAATTTTTATTAAGCCGAAGCTATACTTATACCGCTATTTTTTTAGCCATATTTTGCGGTATCAGCCTCTTTGTGGTCGATAGCTCACACCCGGCTTATATCTTTTCAATTATTTCCGGAATTGCGCTGATAATACTCCAGCAATACCGCAAAAAACTTCTGCGTAAATTATAAGCAATAGGATTATCTATCTGCCTGACCTTTAAAAATTTAGCATAGTTTATTTAATATAATATTATTAAATTGGAGTTAAACTAATTCCTAAACTATGAAAATTTTGTACACTAAAGGTTTGCTATTTATAGCACTCTTATTTTGGGGCTCATTTCTTTACGCCCAGAATTTAAAAGGAAAAATTGTTGACAATTCTGGAACTTCCCTGCCTGGTGTTACCGTGCAGGTTGTAGGTTACCAGTTTGGAACTTCATCTAACGCGGATGGCGAATATGCCATCAAATTTCCGCAGCCGGGATCATATCAGCTTCGGATTTCTTTTATTGGTTATGAAACCATCAATGAGACAATTAGCATTTCAGAGGGAAGTAGTATCAGGAACTTTACGATGGTACCTGCCGAATCTTCTCTTGAAGAAGTGGTAATTATTGGCTCGCGTTCTACGGCTCCAAGAACTAATATTGAGACAGCAGTTCCGGTAGATGTGATTTCTGCCCGTGATATTAAGAATTTTGCGCAAACTGATGTTACCCAAATGCTGAATTATGTTGCCCCTTCTTTTAGTTCTAACCGCCAAACTGTAGCAGATGGAACAGATCATATTGATCCAGCTTCTTTAAGAGGTTTAGGTCCGGACCAGGTTTTGGTACTGGTTAACGGCAAACGTAGGCATACTACAGCTCTGGTAAACATTAACGGAACTTTTGGCCGTGGTACAGTTGGAACAGATATGAATTCAATTCCACTTGCTGCCATAGACAGAATAGAGGTTTTACGTGATGGTGCCGCTGCCCAGTATGGCTCTGATGCAATTGCCGGAGTGATTAATATCATCCTTAAAAAAAATACACCTTTAGCAGTTTCAACTACTTACGGACAGTCTTACTCTGAATCCCTTGGAAGAGATTTTAGAGATGGAAAAACATTTCAGGCAGATATAAGTAAAGGTTTTGATCTGGAAGGAAAAGGCTTTATTAATATTGGCGCTCAATATTTGTATCGCGGACCTACCAACCGCGGCGGCTTAGATACACGTCCGTTATTATATTCTTCATTACCATCCAGGGGAGCAACAGAAACTGAGGCTGAGTTTGAAAGCCGATATGCTTCTTTAAAAGCTGCCGATGATGCTCAGGCACAGGCTACGGGTTTAGACAGAAATAATATGCGTGTGGGTAATTCAGAATCTCACAATCTGGGTTACTTTTTAAACGGCGAACACAAACTCGGAAATAAGAGCACACTCTATTTTAATCATGGTTACACCAATAAATTAGGTGAAGCTGCCGGATTTTACAGATTGCCTTCTCAGGCTTCGCAAATGGATTTAACCTTGTATCCAAACGGATTTCTACCCTTAATTACAACCGATATTGATGATGTGAGCTTAACCGCCGGAGTTAAAGGAATGCTGGGCAAATGGGATTTTGATATCAGTAATTCTTTGGGTCAAAACTCCATTCGTTTTGATATCATCCATACCTTAAATGCTTCCTTGCCATTGGGTACAAGTCCGAAAAATTTTAAGGCCGGTGAATTAAAATTTGGTCAGAATACCACTAATTTTGATTTGAACAGGAAATTTTCAATTGGCGGCGAAAATCAAACCTTAAACGTGGCATTAGGTGCAGAGCATCGGATTGATAATTATCAGATAAAGGCCGGAGAAGAGTTATCATATTCTTTCGGACAACCTTCTGCCAGCATTCCGGGAAGAAGGATAGGTACTTCTTTTACAGCTGCCGGTGCGCAGGTTTTTCCGGGATTTACACCGGCAAATGCATTGGATAAATCCAGAAACAATACAGGAGTTTACCTGGATCTGGAAGGAGAGTTTGGAAAGCGTTTATTATTAAGTGCAGCGGGACGATATGAGGATTACAGTGATTTTGGAAATAACTTTTCCTACAAATTTACCGGTCGTTTAAAAGTTATTGGAGATTTCGCTATCCGCGGAGCTGTTGCAACTGGTTTCAGAGCTCCATCCTTGCACCAACGATATTTTAATAATGAAAGCACTCAGTTTGTGCAGGGAATACCTACGCAGGTGTTAACAGTTAATAATGATAATTCTGTGGTGAATCAATTTGGTGTTGGTTCATTAAAACCAGAAATTTCTAATTCGTACAGCGTGGGTTTGGCAGGTAAAATTGGTAAACAATTTACACTTACCGTGGATGCTTATCAGTTGAATATTGACGACCGGATAGTTTTTTCAAGTCAATACACCCGCGAACGCGATGCAAGCGGTAACCAAAATCCTAATGGAACGGTTAACCAGATATTAAATACGGTAGATCCTAATGGAGTAATAAACAGTGTCCAGTTTTTTACCAATGCAATCTCTACCAAAACAAAAGGTTTAGATATTGTACTCAATAATAGATTTGATTTAGGAGCAAATGGAAGCAGAATATCTATAACGGCAGCTGCCAATTTTAACGATACCAATGTTGAAACTGTTCAGGGATCGTCAAAAATTGAAAATGATCCGGCCTTGAAAGCCAAATTGTTTGACAGGCTGGAGCGTTCCCGTTTTGAAAGTTCAGTACCTAAAAACAAAATTGCACTGAGTGCAAATTACACTACCGGAGGTGGAAAATTTGGTTTGCTTGCCAGAACTGTAAGATTTGGTGAAGTAACTTATTTAAATGCTGCAGATCCTTCTGTGGTAAATTTGCCATTGCAACTAGACCAAACTTATTCCGCAAAATGGGTTACAGATTTAACGCTGAATTATAAATTCAGAAAGGAAATGAATTTCGCATTTGGGGTAAATAATCTTTTTGATATTTATCCTGATAAGGCATATATCGATCCGAGAAATTTTCAAAATAACTTAAGTGGCGATTCGGCTTCCAGTTACACTGGTGGTCGTGATAATACATCAAATGGCCGTTTTCTTTACAGTCGCGGTGTAACGCAATTTGGCTTTAACGGACGATATGTTTTTGGAAAACTTACTTACAGTATGTAAGAATAAATGAGAAATATAAGGCTCTTCCGATTCGGAAGAGCCTTTTTTATAATAATTCTACCAATGTTTCCAGCTTCATTCCACGGGAACCCTTAATCAGAATGGTTGAATTTTTAATGGGATTTGCTTTCAATGCCTCGTAAGCATCTTGAGTAGTTTTATAAAACTGCGCACTTTCATCCTTGAATTTATAAAACTCTTCTCCTATAAATATGCACAAATCTGCTTCCATGTGTAATGCTTTCCCGGCAATTAACTGATGTTCTTTTTCGGCATCTTTTCCCATTTCAAACATATCAGCCAATATTAAAACCTTATGTTCCGCTTTAAGCGATATAAGGTTATCTATAGCAACCTGCATACTGCTTGGATTGGCATTATAATAGTCGCAAATCAGTGTATTGCTTTGTGTTTTTTTAATCTGCGATCTGAAATTTTGTGGCTGATAAACTTCAATTCCGCGGTTTACCTGTTCCGGATCCAGTTTAAAAAAAGTGCCTACACAAACTGCCGAAAGAATATTCTCCAGATTATAAATCCCGCTAAGGTTAGATTTGCAGGTATGTGTTTGATCGTCCAATTCCATAGCCTCACGATGCCAGCCAACTTCCAGATAAGGAAATTCCGTAATTAAATTTCCAGATATAAAATTATCGGCAGTTTTACCGTAAAACACAATTTTATTGATATTCTTATCCCTTAATAAATCAACCAATAAATAATTATCGCTGTTTACAAATACAGTTCCGTCGGTCTTTTTTAAATAATCGTAAAGCTCGCCTTTGCCTTTTTTTACACCTTCAATGCCGCCAAAACCTTCCAAATGAGCTTTGCCAATATTGGTTATTAGTCCGTGTGAGGGCTGCGAAATGGAACACAGAAATTCAATTTCCTTTTGGTGATTGGCCCCCATTTCAATAATAGCTATGTCTGTACTTTCAGGGATAGCCAGAATAGTAAGCGGAACTCCAATATGATTGTTCAGATTTCCTTTGGTAGCGTGAGTTCTGCAATGTTGAGAAAGTACAGAGTATAAAAGTTCTTTTGTAGTTGTTTTACCATTTGAACCTGTAATGCCAACAACCGGAATTTTAAGCTGTTCGCGATGGTATTTTGCCAGATTTTGCAAAGCGATCAATACATCGTAAACCAGAATATAGCGCTCGTCTTTACTGTATTTTTCATTGTCGATTACAGCAAAAGAAGCTCCTTCTTCAAGTGCTTTTTCAGCAAATAAATTACCATCAAAATTATCGCCCTTTAAAGCGAAGTAAATGCATCCGGGTTTTATTTGACGAGTGTCTGTACAAACCTCACGGTTTTTTAAATAGACCTGATAGAGTTCTTCTGTATTCATTAATACAATAATAAGTAAGATTTTTATTCTTACGAGAAGGTTTTTAGAAAGATGGTAATCTGTTGTGAATAAATTGAAAAGAGTTTTTGTAGATTAGTTGCATGAAAAAAATTCTACTTCTTTTATACATTTTATCATCAGTTATTTTTAGTGTTGATGCGCAAAAATTAGAAAGTCCTTCAGAATTTCTAGGTTACAAACTTGGCGACCAGTTTACGCCGCATTACAAAGTGGTAGATTATTTTAAATACATAGCCTCCACTTCAAAAATTGTAAAACTTCAGGAATACGGTAAAACCAATGAGGGCCGGCCTTTGCTGGTTGTTTTTATTGGTTCAACCGAAAATATCAACCGACTGGAGGAGATCAGAAAGTACAATATGTCTTTAACAGGAATTGAAAGCTCTGCTCCAATTTCTAATCCACCGGCTATTGTTTGGCTTAGTTATAATGTTCATGGTAATGAATCGGTTTCAACAGAGGCTTCCATGCAAACTTTATTTGATCTGGCAGATGTTAGCAATACAAGGACGCAACCCTGGTTAAAAAACACCCTAGTAATTATAGATCCCTGTCTTAATCCAGACGGTCGCGAGCGTTATGTTAATTTTTATAACACAGTTCGAAACGTAATTCCAGACGCAACGCCATCTGCCCGCGAACATATGGAACCCTGGCCGGGCGGAAGAGCCAATCATTATTATTTCGATTTAAACCGCGACTGGGCATGGCAAACTCAAAAAGAGACTCAGCAAAGAGTTGCTTTGTATAATAAATGGCTTCCGGAAGTTCATGTAGATTTTCACGAGCAGGGAATTAATGAACCCTACTATTTTGCGCCTGCAGCAGAACCGTATCATCAGGATATAAGTAAATGGCAACGAGAATTTCAAACCATTATCGGAAAAAATAATGCAAAATATTTTGATCAAAATGGCTGGATGTATTTCACACGGGAGCGTTTTGATCTTTTATATCCGTCGTACGGAGATACGTATCCAACCTACAACGGATCAATCGGCATGACCTACGAGCAGGGAGGTTCTGGTCGAGCCGGCCTTGCAATTTTGAATGAAGAAGGCGATACGCTTACTTTAAAAAATAGAATTGAACATCATTATACAACCGGATTATCTACCGTAGAAGCAACATCGGCAAATGCTGAAAAAGCATTGAATGAATTTCAAAACTATTTCGCGAAGAACAAGAGTAATCCTCCCGGAGATTATAAAACCTATGTGATTAAAGGAGAAAATCCGGAGAAATTAAAAAAACTGGCTACGTTATTAGAAAGAAACGGAATTGAGTTTGGGTATGGTGCAGATGCAAAGGGAACCGGTTTAAACTATTTTAGTGGTAAAACAGAAGATTTTAATGTTGAAAAATCAGATATGGTTATCAACGCCTATCAGCCAAAATCTGTTATGTTAAAAGTACTGTTTGAGCCTACAACATTTGTTTCAGATTCGGCAACTTATGATATTACTGCCTGGGCTTTACCTTATGCCTACGGTCTGACAACTTATGCTTCTAAAAAATCAATTAAACCGCTAAACTCTAAACTTGAAATACCTGCAATTATCAACGGAACAAATAAAAATCCGGTTGCATTTGTAGCAGACTGGAATTCAGTTTCTGATGTTAAATTTCTTGCCGAACTTTTAAAAAAGAATATTAAGGTTCGTTATTCTGAAATTCCCTTTGAGGCCGCTGGTAAAAAATTTAACGCCGGATCGTTAATTATAGCCCGGACCAGTAATGAAAGTTTGGGTGCTGATTTTTATTCAACCATAGAAGAAATAGCCAAAAAGTCCGAAGTTTCTATTCAAGCCTTAAACTCTGCATTTGTAGATAAAGGAGCTGATCTAGGTTCTGATAAGATCAGATATATTAAAAAACCCAAAGTCGCGGTTATTAGTGGCGAAAGCACTTCATCTCTGGCATTTGGAGAAATATGGCATTTTTTCGAACAACAAATTGGATATCCCGTAACCATACTCCGAAATGAGGATTTAGAAAAACTGAATTTTAATGATTTTGATGTGATGATTTTTCCTAACGGCGATTACGAGGACTTTGGAAATGATAAGTTAAAGGCATGGATTAGTAATGGCGGTAAATTAATTGCCATGGAAAATGCTATATCGCAATTAGCAGGAAAAAAAGGATTTAATATTAAATTGAAAGAAGCCGAAAAGAAAGATGACAAGAACAAGGACCCATACGAGAATTTAAAATCGTATGATAACCGTGAGCGTGATGATTTAAAAACTAGTATTCCCGGAGCTATTTATAAAGTTAATTTAGATAATACGCATCCTTTGGCTTTCGGTTTCCCGGATTATTACTACACTTTAAAACTGGATGATCAGGTTTACAATTTTCTGGAAGATGGGTGGAATGTAGGCGTTTTTAAAAAGAATAATTACGTGACCGGATTTGTGGGAACCAAAACAAAAACTAAACTGGTTGACGGTTTAATTTTTGGTGTTCAGGATATGGGTAAAGGAAGTGTGGTTTACCTTGCAGACGACCCTTTATTCCGTAGTTTTTGGGAAAACGGGAAACTTTTATTCAGCAATGCGGTATTCATGGTTGGCCATTAATTTGCTTGTGATATTTGTCACAGAGGCTTGATAAAGTAATAAAATAAATGATGAATTATTTTTTTATGTAACATTCATGTAACTATATTGCAATTCAAACTAAACTAATAACTGCTTGATTAAACTTTACTTTTCCTCATTCAGATATATTCTTCTGAGCTTTTTTCTGTTGCTATCTCTTTCTTTATCAGCTCAGAGTGTAAATTCTTTTGGGCTTACCGGAAAAGTTATTGATGCAGAAAAGATACGGCTTGAAGCTGCAACAGTAATTCTTTTGAATTCTATAGATTCAAGTATTGTAAAAGTTGAGATCAGCAGTAATCAGGGAAATTTTACTTTTAATAATTTACAAGCAGGTTCTTATTTAATAGCTGTGAGTTCTGTTGGATATGTAAAAAATACTTCCGGCCCATACATTTTAAAAAGTACTGATAAGATTAAAGATATTGGCAACATCCAGTTAAAGCTTTACAATAAATTATTAAACGAAGTTGATATTGAAGCGAAAAATCGTTTTGTTGAGGTTACGGCCGGAAAAGTTTCTTTAAATGTTGCAAATAGTATCCTTTCTTCAGGCAGCACTGCTTTTGATATTTTAAACCGTGCTCCGGGCGTTCAGATAGATAACAGTGATCTGATCAAATTAAATGGTAAAGCCGGTGTATTGGTATTGGTAAACGGAAAAGAAACGTTTATGGAAACAGCAAATCTGATAGATATGCTGAAAAGTATGCAAAGCAGCAATATCGAATCAATCGAATTAATTAGCAATCCTACTGCTAAATACTCTGCGGCCGGCATCGCATCCATTATAAATATTAAAGTAAAAAAGAATAAAAATTATGGCACCAACGGAGTAATTTCTGCAATGGCCGGCCTTGGAAGCTTGGGCAATGATTATGATCCTAATTTTAGGTATAATGGTGGATTAAGTGTTAATCACCGGAATAAATTTTTAAACGTATTTGGTAATTATACGCATGCTGATATTAATCAGTCAAAATACATTACTTCTAACAGGCAGTTACAAAATCTAAATCAAACTGCCATTGATGTAGATTATTTTAGTACACAGGAACGTTTGTCTGATAATTACAGAGCGGGAATTGATTTTAGCCTTTCGCCCTCGCACGTAATTGGCGTTTTATACAGTGGATCCCGGAATGATATTGCCATTGAAAAAAATAATCAAAGTGATATTTATAATCAGGGTAAAGTTGATTCAACAATATTTGCGGCTTCCGGTCAAAACCGCTTATTAACCAATAATAACTATAATCTGAACTATAAAGGTTCTCTTGGTGAAAAAATTGGAAATGTTTCTATAGATTTTGACTACCTGAGATATAAAAGACAATCCATTGAAATGTTAACTAATACATTTCAAACTGCATCTGGAAGTAGCTACCGCGATGAGCTCGATCTTTTAAATAATTCTCCATCAAATTATAATATTAAGTCTGTAAAAGCAGATTATACGCTTCCTTTAAATAAAAGCTCATCACTTGATCTGGGAATTCAGGCAAGTAATGTGTTGGGAAAAAATTATCTCAATTTTGGTCCGCTGGTAAATACTGTTTTTTATCCCGATAGCAGATTTACCAATACTTATAATATTGATGAGAAAATCCGGGCAGCTTTCTTTTCCTATAATAAAGAATTTAAAAATTCAAGCATCGTCATCGGATTAAGGGCTGAGCAAACTAAAACTAATGGTCAGTCTATAACTACCGGAACAAATTATATTCGTGATTACACAGATCTGTTTCCAAATTTTCAGTATACCCAAACGCTTAATAAAAACAACAAATTATTGTTAAGCTTAGGGAGGAGAATTGGCCGCCCGGGTTACGAAGCTTTAAATCCATTTTTGGCTTACTTAGATCAGTATAGCTTTAAATCAGGTAACCCTTATTTAAAACCTGCTTACACCAACAACGCCGAAGCAACGCATGTTTATAAGGATAAAATTAGTACCACACTAAGGTTAAGTTTTGTTAAGGATGTTTTTCTGGATATTAATAACCAGAATGACCAGACTTTCGTGAATACAATAATGACTCAAAACCTAGACCGACAATTGACTTATGGTTTGGAAGTGAATGCTCCTTTAGATATTACAGATTGGTGGAATATTGAATTAAATATGCAAGCCAACATGGTGTCATATTCTACACAGTCTTCTATTGGTGCGTATACTAATTCAAGTCCCGATATTATTTTTAATACTCTTCAGAATTTTACGCTTAGCAAAAATATTAAGGCAGAAATTTCTACTGAATATGAAAATCCCACCGTTTACGGAGTTTATAACTTTGATGCTTCATATAATGTTGATGCAGGTTTTAGTGCAAGCATGTTTAAAAAACAAGGGAATTTAAGGCTAAGACTAACTGATATTTTTAATATCTCTCAAAGCAGATATAGTTCTTTTTATGAGAATCTGAATTTGAATATGTTAAATAAGCTTGAAAGCAGAACCGCCCAACTTAGTTTCTCTTATAACTTTGGTAAAACAACCATTAAATCTGCCAGACGCAGAAGTACCGGATCTGAAACTGAACAAAACAGGGTTGGAAATTAAAAAGCACCGGTTTTCGCCGATGCTTCTCTGAGAGCGTGTTATTTATTTCTAATTTTTCATTCGGTTATTTTCATCCTCAGACCCTGTTGTACGTCTTCTGGCTGCTTTTACTTCTTTCTTTCCAAAATTGTAGCTCAGCGTTAATCTACCAACCTGACTTTCTCCTCTTTCAATAAAATGAAGATCCATATTTTGGTAAGTTGTACTAATTTTTTGTTTGTTGCGTGTATTAAATAAGTCGTTCATATTTAAACTCAAACTCATTTTTTTGTTCATCAATGTTTTGCGTAAACCGGCATTGAAAACCACCTGAGAACCAATTTTGAAAATACCATACTGTAATGGTGATTGATATTGAGTGGAGAATTGTGCAGTAAAGGTTTTATCAATAGTAAATGATTGATCCATATTATAAGTAAATGCAAACTGACCTGCATTTAAATCTTCGCCAGTATTAGATTTTGATTTAAATCCAATATGGAAAACCTGAAAATTATTATTGATATTCCACCATTTTTGAACAGGAACCGGAGCATAGAGATTTAAACCATAAACATTTTGTTCGTCCAGATTTTTTGTGATAGCATAAGTCACCAGCGTTGAATCTTCCTGCTCTGTTGATACAGTCATCACATCAACTGTGTGGCTGTAATTAATCGAGGTTGTAAAACTCCCTTTATAAGTATGAGAAAGGTCTAAAGAAGTGGTGAATTGCGGATTTAAAAATGGATTTCCTTTTTGATATGTGTATTCATCCAGAAAATTCAAAAATGGATTCAGTTCATCATAACTCGGACGATCGATTCTGCGGCTGTAAGAAAACCCCAACTGGTGATTTTTACTTAATGTTCTTGACAAAGATAAACTTGGGAAAAACTCAATGTAATTGCGATCTACAACATCATTTAATGTGATTGAATTCCCAATTGAATGTGTTTGTTCTGCACGTAAACCAAGTTGAATGCCTGTTTTTTTGTATTCTGTACTGAAGTTTACATATGCCGCGTTAATATCTTCATTGTATAAAAAATGATTGGTATGCAAGGCGTTATTTACCCATGGCATCGACGTATCGTTACGCTCCGCAAACAAAAGATTATTGTCGGTTTTTACTATACTGCTTTTTAATCCGGCCTCAAGCTTACTATTTTTGTTTAAAGGATGAGTATAATCTGCTTTAATTGATTTTACATTAATATCTGACGGAGAATAGTTGCGAACAAAATTTGTAGCTCTTGCGGCAGAATTTATTGCAGTATAATTATTTTCACGTAAATCATTCTGACTTCCCTGGTAATTTGAATAATCTAAATCAACAGACAATTCTTTTCCTGTAGTATCTAAAGTGCCTTTATAATTGAAATTGTATGACATATTCTGATACTTTTCCTGCATGTGGCCAAGAATTGAAATTTGCTCAGATTGATCAAAATTATTTTGCAGAAAAGTAGAATTGTTTGCATCTTCTACATTCTGATTAAAATAGCCATTAACCAAAAATCCAACAGTATTATTTTTATTAATAAAATAATCGGCACCGGTTTTAAAAGAATTGCTGTTCCGGCGTTTATCCATATTATTTAACTGGGCAAACTGAGTAAGCGTGTCTTTGTAAGTTACATTCCGGTACAAATCCAGATTTTGTAAACGCCCGTTATTAGAGTAATTGTAGTTTCCAAATAGGTTGATTTTGTTTTTTCTGTAGTTTAATGTTGTTCCGCCATTGTATTTAGAAGTTCTTCCGTATCCGGTTCCTGCGGTTAAAGTTCCGTTTAAACCATAGTTTTTATTTTTTTTAGTTTTGATGTTGATAATACCCGACGTTCCGGAAGCATCATATTTAGCGGAAGGACTTGTAATCAGCTCTATGGTTTCAATTTCATTGCTTTGCATATTGCGAAGCATATTAGCTACATCGGCAGAGCTCATATAAGTTGCTTTTCCGTCAAGCATAATCAGCACACCCTGTTTTCCTTTCATCGAAATGTTGTCGTCTTTATCAACTGTTATTCCGGGTGCTTTTTCAAGTACTTCCATGGCTGTGCTGCCTGCAGAAATACTGCTGTTTGCTACATTCACAATTAGTTTATCCATTTTTCTTTCAATAAATGGTTTCTGAGCAACTATACTTACTTCCTGTAGTTCCTTCGAATCCATAGAAGTTTTTAACTTTGGGACTTCAACTAAAGAATTTCCGGCATCTATTGTAATGGGATTGCTGAAGACCTTTTTATAACCAATCATGTTGGCAGATATTAAATAACTTCCATCCTGCACATTTTCAAACTGAAATTTTCCTTGGGCATCTGCTAGTGTAGTTTTTTTAACTGTGGAATCTTTTGCAACTAATAAAAGTATAGTTGCAAAGTCTAATGGCTTATTTTCGCCATCCACCACAGATCCGCTGATTTTTTTATTCTGATTGTTTGTTTGAGCCTGTAAAGCCGAATTGCTTAATAGCAAAATTGCCGTTACGAGCAATAAAATGCTGTTTTTTAGTAAATCTTTCATTTTAATAAAGTTTGAGTATTAATTTAAATTTTAGCTGTAGTTATCCTGTTAAGGGTTTTTGACCCCTATTAAGGTTATTCCAAGATTTTTAGTTTGTTTTTAGGTTACTCTGTTCCGTTTCAAAACCTGATGTGAATAGGACGATGATTCATGCAGCTTGGTTACAAGGTATTTTGAAATTATCCTGTTAGGATTGAGCAGAATAATGCGTATTCGATCCACTTTGATATCCGGGCTTATAAGCCATTGGTTTTACGGGCATTACAATCCAAAAAAGGATGTAAGCTGGAATGCTGCAAAAGCCGGCAAATAGAGATAAAATAAAAGCGACTCTGATGATGCTAACATCTACCTCAAGATACTCGGCAAGGCCGGAACAAACTCCTGCAATTTTCTTTTCCTGCCTATTTCTATAAAGTTTCTTTTCCATGATTATCAGGTTTTATTATTATTAATGGTGTGATTTATAATTGGTTAATTTATAGTTCAAATGTATTGGATTACTCAATGCCTGTAAATACCAAACTGGTAAACTCTATAAACTTCTCGGTAAAAGCGGGGGTTTTGTCGGTTAAAAATTTCAATCTTTTTTAAGAAAAGCCGAATTTTTAATTAATCCGGCTTTCTGATAAGGCTAAGACTGTAGTTTGATATTATTCGTCTAATTCACCTCTGTTTTTTCTGTAAAGCGTATCATTTTTACATTTCAACCCAGATTCTGTAACTAACCATTCCGATCTGTTATCCTGTGATTCGCGATCCTGGCAATCCCATAAATTATATCCATCAACATATCTGTTTAAATTTCCGTCAATTATCAATTTGGTATTTTTAGGGAGTTTTAGTGTTAATATGACTTCCTGATCTCGCCAAAGCTCATTTGGGTTTAATTGTGGGTTGCTGTCAAATTGTAAAACAGAATCTTGTTGTAAAAATCTGTAATGGATTTGCTGTGCGGTTTTTAAGGCTGTTTTAAAATTAGGTCCATTTGCAGAATATTCCTGAGTTAAAATCGGTTTATCCACATCACTCACCAAAAACCTGATTCGTAAGTTTCCGGGGTGATCAAAATCGTCGTTATCACCTCTGATTATATTTTTGTATTTAAATTTTTGGGGATCGATATTATAGGTTAGGCTGTCTTCGGCGCTAAAATATTTCTCTGTATTTAGTTTTAGATAATAAACCGAATCCGGTTTTAAATCTGTTACTTGAGAAAAAGTGGCTTCGTCAGAAAATTGACCGGCTATTCTAGACCCGAAATATATTCCCAAGGCTAAACCTGTTAACCAAATTACTAACATAGCAAAGGATGTAACTTTGGTTACTAACCTGCGGTTAAATATTACCCGGATCGCAAATAGAATTAATGCTGCCAGAGGTATAAAAAGAATTATAAAAGCACTCAGAGAAAGTACAGATTTATATTCCGGGTTAACCATGCTAAAAGGAAAGTGATTCAGGTCTGTCGAATTCCAAAACCCCAAAAATATCACTAGCGCAATCAGAAGTCCAAACAAAGTCATTCCACCTACAAATATTATAAATCCGCCAATGGCTTTAAAAATAAACCGGAGTATAGATCCTATTGCAGTTGCAAACTGGCTAATAATAGGTTTCGCTTCACGCGATGCCTGATTAAATCCTTTATGTAGATGATCTATTTCTTCGTCAAAATTCTTTTTAAAATTTTGCAGATTAATAGGTTCTCCTTTCATGGCCATCCTGTCTGTACGCGTATTTGCCCTTGGCATTACCAACCACAAAATAGCGTAGATCATTAATCCGCTTCCGCCGATGAAAATCAATAGTAAAGCAATAATGCGTATCCATCGGGCTTCAATATCAAAGTAATGACCCAAACCCGCACAAACCCCTGCAATTACCCGGTCATCCATATCTCTGTAAAGCTTTTTACCCGTTTTGTAATTTTCAAAGCTTTCGTAATCAGTATTGTCGGCGTCTTCAATATCAAAATCAGCAGCACTTCCCATTTGAGCTGTAACCGCATTTACATCAAGCAAATCAATAACTTGTTTGCCTAAAGAACTCATGCGTTCTGTAAACATTTCTGCCAGTCGGTTTTCTATATCTGTAACAATTTCTTCACTATCTTTTGAGTATGCAAAATGTCTTTTTACCTCTGTCATATAACTTCGCAAAACTTCATAGGCATCTTCTTCAATGTGAAAAACGATCCCGTTTATATTTATTATGATGGTTTTATTCATGGCTTTAATTTTAAATGCTGGTTGAGTTGGGTTTTTGATTGGAGGTGTCCAGGTTTCTGCCATCAATTGATGTAGAAACGGCATGCACTAACTCTATCCATGTTTTGTCCAAGTGGTTTAATACTTCCAAACCTGCCGGTGCTAACACATAATA
>JBBRCI010000047.1:0-23071 GCA_038204935.1 Sphingobacteriales bacterium
AGAAATCGGATATTTATACAAATACCTCATATAACTATGAGTTGGCGTATTTTCCAGATAATAATAAAGCTCTTTTACATCTTCTCCGTGATTCCCCTCATGATTATTCAATCCGAAAAGGCGTTCTTTTAAAATTGGATCTTTGCCGTTCCACATAGAAATGGCGAAACATAAGTCCTGCTGTTCGTCACTTATCCCTGCAATACCATCTTCACCCCAACGATACGCCCTGCTTCGTGATTCATAATGAGTTAAATAATTCCAGGGATGTCCATTTTCGCTGTAATCTTCCCTAACTGTGCCCCATTGCCTTTCGCTTAAATAGCAGCCCCAAAAATGCCAGTTTTTTTTGCAGCTTGTCAATTCATCAATTCTATTCTGTTCCTGAGTCATACTTTGAGTTTTAGATTATTTCAAATGAAAACAGGAGAGTGGTAAAAACATTAAGGTTAATTCAATCAGTAACATAATAATGGCAATTAGAAGTGGCATTTTATATATGAGTTAATTTTTCTGTTTGAGTATTCATATCCTGATAAGAAATAATTGATTTTTGGTATTGACAGGTTTATTAAATAGAGTTGCAAGAAATTAATAATAGAATATATCTCTTAAATGTTTTTCTTTGCTTTAATTGATCTTAAGTTAAGTTGTTTTTAAGATAAATTTGCGCTGATAGGAATAATGCGAGCATATTTTCTGATTGTAGATCAGACCATTAATTAAAAATTATATCAAACATTAACAGTTTTTATTACTTTGTTCAATCGTATGAATTAATGAGATTCAATTACTCATCAAAACATTAAATAAAAATCAAATTGAGCCATCCTAAAAAGTTAAAAGAACTAGCTGCTACCGCCATTTGCGGTAACGATATAACCTCTTCCACTCTGTACGTTTCTGCTTTAACAATTGCTTATGCCGGTCAGTATGCCTGGCTTGCATTATTAATTGTTGCTGCGGTACTTTATCTGTTCCGGAAAATTTATGGCGAAGTAGTTGGCGCACTGCCCTTAAATGGTGGAGCTTATAATGTGCTTTTAAATACAACCAGTAAAAGTAATGCCTCCACAGCGGCCTGTTTAACTATACTTTCATACATGGCAACGGCGGTAATTTCTGCTGTTGAAGCCATGCATTATCTGCACGGTTTATTACCATGGTTGAATGTATTAATTGCTACAGCAGTGCTGATAACGCTGTTTATGTTTCTGGTTATGTCTGGAATAAGCGAATCTGCAATTGTGGCTGTAGTTATTTTTATTCTGCATTTAACAGCCATGGCGGCACTTATTATTAGCGGAATCTGGTATGTATCTATTAACGGGTTAAATATTGCCAGTATTAATTTTAATGCGCCTTTAACCGGCGGATTTGGTACCGCACTTTTTCTTGGTTTTAGCACGGCTATGCTCGGAATTTCAGGCTTTGAAAGTTCTGCCAACTTTGTTGAAGAACAAAGAGTGGGTGTGTTCCCAAAAACTTTACGCAATATGTGGATTGCAGTATCTGTTATAAATCCCTTAATGGCCTTAACGGCGATAATGGTATTGCCGCTTGGCGTTATTGGAAATCACCAGGAAGCATTATTATCTCATATTGGCAAAACAACCGGCGGTTCCTGGTTAGAAACCTTTATTTCTATTGATGCAGTATTGGTATTGAGTGGTGCATTGCTTACTTCCTATGTAGGTGTTAACGGTCTAATTAAACGGATGACGCTGGATCGAATTCTTCCGCAGTTTTTGTTAAAAGAGAATAAAAAAGGAAGTTCTCCCCGTATTTTGATCATGTTTTTCCTGCTGTGTATGTCAGTTTTATTGATCACACAAGGAGAATTAGGACCTTTAGCCGGGGTTTATACTATCTCGTTTTTATTGGTGATGATCTATTTCGGCTTTGGAAATTTCCTGTTGAAAATTAAAAGAAGCAGGCTTCCGCGTCCTGAAACGGCCTCATCCTTTATGGTTGCTATCGCGATAATTGCAATTGTTGTTGCGCTATATGGAAATATAAAAATGCACCCCGATTTTCTGGTTGTGTTCCTTCAATATTTTATTCCTTCAATTATTATAATTACGCTTTTGCTTAACAGAAACGAGATCATAAAATACCTGATTGTGGTTGTGAACAGTTTCTTTAAAAGGGTAAATAATGTTGCTGTATTAAGTCGCTATCATTTATCAAGAACACTTAAAAGATTAAGCGAGCAGGAGTTTGTGTATTTTACAAAGGGTGATGATATTTCAGTTCTAAATAAAGTAATGATCTATGTGGAGGAAAATGAGATAACCAAAAAAATGAAAATCGTTACCGTAGTGCCCAAAAGCGGTGTAACTTCTAAAGAATTTTTAAGTGATCTGGATGTTCTGGACAGAGCATATCCGGATATTAAAATTGAATATCTGGAAATCGTAGGCGAATTTGGTCCTCCATTAATTGAAAAATTAAGTAAAGAGTGGGAAATTCCTGTAAACTTTATGTTTATTAGCTCTCCGGGCGATACATTTTCTCACCGCGTTTCTGATCTGGGTGGTGTGCGATTGATTATTTAATAAAAAATTTAGATATTAGTCAACATTTTAAAGTCGATAAGCGGTCTTTAGTCTTCATTATTGCCTTTAAAAATTTTTTTTTAATTTGCTCACCTTAATTTTAAAATCATAGTTTTATCTTATTATGTCAAAGAGGATTTTAATTTGTGATGATGATACGGATATTTTATCCATTTGTACGTATATACTTGAAGAACAGGGATGGGAGGTGCATACCCGGACTCATTGCAACGACATTGTTGAAGCTGTAGAAGAAATACAACCGACTGTAATTTTAATGGACAACTGGATTCCGGATGCCGGAGGAATTGTTGCAACCCAAACTATTAAAGCTGCTGACAATCTTAAAAGCATTCCGATTATTTATTTCTCGGCAAACAACGATATTAGAACTTTGGCAAAGCAAGCCGGCGCTGATACTTTTTTAGCAAAGCCATTTGATATTAATGAATTAGAAAGAGTAATAGCCAGCGTTTCTTAATAAATCCGGCTGATTTTTTTTTCTTTTTCCTTCTCCTGATACATATTGAAAAACTTAAAATAAAACCACCTCCGGCCTGCTGATAAAAGCAGTCCACCTCCGCCAGCGAAGGACAGCAGGCATTAAAGTTTTTAAAAAATTTAAGGGCTTTTAGGTTTCCCGTGTTTTGATGATGTCCTCAATATTTAGGTATAGTTTGATTTCCAATTTCTAATTGCAGTAACTATTTTAGTTCTGTCTTCCGATAGCGGAGTTGATAAACCAAACTTTAGATCTTTTAATGATTGTGGATAATTTAAATTCCTGATTCGCAGTTATTTCTATTACTATACGGTTGATTTTATTTGCTTTTCCACAATTGAACGTATATTAGTTGATAACCAAAACAAACAACATGTCAGCAGAAGTAAATATACCCCGTCTGGATCTGAATGATTACATTCAGGGAACACCTGAGCAGAAGAAAAAATTTTCCAATGATATTGGCAAGGCCTACAATGAAACCGGATTTGTAACCATTGCAAATCATGGAATGACTCAGGAATTGATGGACGAGTTATATGCTGAGGTGAAAAAATTCTTCACCATGGCTGATGAAGAAAAATTAAAATACGAAAAGCCTGAACTTGCAGGGCAGCGGGGTTATACCAGTAAAGGAAAAGAAAAAGCAAAAGATGCTAAAACTCCTGATTTAAAAGAATTCTGGCAAAGCGGCCAGGTTGTAACGGATGGAGATTCTATTAAAGAAGAATATCCAGACAATGTGCAGGTTGAAGAATTACCAAGATTTAATGAAGTAACCCGCGAAGTTTATAAAAGACTGGAAGCAGCAGGTAAACATTTGTTAAGAGCAATTGCAGTTTATCTGGAGTTACCAGAGAATTATTTTGATGATAAAGTTCATAATGGGAATTCAATTTTGCGTGCTATTCACTACTTCCCGTTAGATAATCCGGAAACTTTGCCTGAGGATGCCGTTCGTGCTGGTGCCCACGAAGATATTAACCTGATTACTTTATTAATTGGCGCAAGCGCCGATGGGCTGGAAGTTTTAACTCGCGATGGTCAGTGGTTCCCTGTAAAGGCAAATGCAGAAGATATTGTTGTAAACGTAGGTGATATGTTGCAGCGATTAACCAATAACAGATTGAAATCTACAACTCACCGTGTAGTTAATCCTCCCGCAGAACTGATGAAAACTTCAAGATATTCTGTTCCGTTTTTCCTGCATCCAAAATCTGGTATGGATCTGACTTGTTTAGATTCATGTGTAGATTCTGAAAACCCAAAAGCTTACGAAGATATTACAGCAGGCAATTATCTTGACGAGCGCTTACGCGAGATCGGTTTAAAGAAATAATTTAAAAACTTATAAGTAAAAACCCCGCATTTTTAATTTGCGGGGGTTTTTTATTTAACAGGAATGTTGTTATTTTTTGGGATGACATTTTTGCTGATTTTCATTTCAGACCGAATGCTTTGTTCCAGTTCTGCCGGGGAGTGCGTGCCAATGATATAATTTAAACCATCACGGTCGGTAAGTTTAACAGCATCTTTTCCTCCCGCATAAAAACGGATGGTACCTTTTTTATGCAAATTGTAAACCGGGTTATTGATCATGTAAGAACTGTAAAGTATTCTTTCAACTTGAACTATGCTGTTTAAATCAATTTTAACCATTTTGGTGGTCCATAAACCGTTAAGTATAATGCTTTTATTATCAACCACCGTTTGGTAATGCAGTAAAAACATCATGATTACAGAAACAATCAAAATTCCGCAACCCACCACCAGAAAAAGATCAGCATTTCTTTCTCTTTCTTCACTGATATAATATGCCGCAAAGCAAAATAATGCCATAACAATCCGTACACTAATACGACCGTAATCCCGGCCCAGGTATTGTTTCTCTTTAAAAACAGGTTTATTTTCCATGTAATTATTGCTTCTCTAAAATAAATATTTTTTTGCCCGTATTTTTAACTTTATAGCGTTCATCCAGCCTGTAACCACATATCCAGATAATATCACCGTTTTTATTTTCTAAAACGCCAACCTCATTTTTTTTACTTAACGGGATTTTTTGTTCAATAAAAAAGTCACTAAGCTTCTTTTTCCCTTTCATGCCAAGTGGATAAAAGTAATCGCCTTTCTGCCAGTTTCTTATCCGTAAAGGAAATTGTAAAAGTGAATGGTTAGCCTGTAACAAATTCCTGTCATTGCTTAGTTCAAAATTTGCAGCATCTGTTACATAACTGTTATAAACAATTTCATGCCAAATAACTTTTCCGTTTTCGGGAACCTGAATTTCCTGTTCCTTTGTCAGTTGTATTTTGCTTAATAAAATAAACTCCCGGTCTGTTAATATCTGGTGTGTTGCCGATTTAAAAATTTTCCCGGGCTTGTCCCAGCTTTGCCGTAAATCTTTTAAAACAGCTTCATTAAATCCATAAGGTTGAAAGAGACCGAAAAGCAAGGTATTTTGCGGAACCAGATCTTTTAACTTAATAATGGAGATTTTAAATTCATCTGTAGAAATTAACTCAAACAAATCCTCTTTTATTTCACAAATCTTATTGTTTAATAATATTTCCAGCTCGGCAAAACGTTTTGTGTTTGCCATAAAAGTCTCTTCAAGCTGAGGATTAAGTTCCTTTAAAGCGGGAATCACTTCCAGCCGAAGTTTATTGCGGGCATATTTTGAAGAAAAGTTAGAACTGTCTTCGCGGAAGCTGAAATTCTCTTTCTCCACCATCCGGTCAATGTCTTCTCGGTTTAAAAATAAAAGCGGACGAATTATTTTATCTCTTTTTGCCAAAATGCCATGCATGCCTGAAATTCCTGTCCCGCGTACCTGGTTTAATAAAACCGTTTCCACTATATCATTCTGGTGTTGCGCTATCGCGATATAGCTAAACTTAAATTCGGAACGTATTTTCTCCAGCCAATTGTAACGCAGATCTCTGGCCGCCATTTGAATAGAGATTTGATGATCTTTCGCATAGCTTTCGGTATTAAATCTGGTGCTGTAAAAAGGAACATCTAATCCGCGGGCAAGCTCAGCAACAAATTGCTCATCGGCATCAGATTCATCGCCGCGAAGCCAAAAATTACAATGTGCAAGTGCAAATTCAAAACCGGCAGCTTTAAAAAGGTGAGCCATTAAAACAGAATCGCGGCCACCACTTACGGCAAGCAAAACCCTGTCTTTTATGTTAAAAAGGTTATGTTGCTTAATAAAGGATAGAAATTGCTTTAATTCTGGCATTGATACAATATTACAAAGGAAATGTCAAATAATCATTCAGCCTTTATTACGTTAACAAATGCATGACTTTCAATTAAATTAGTGACCATAATTTTAAATGAGAAAAGCTCTTATAAAAATCTAATTTTGTATTGTGAGAAAATTTTTTGCTTTAATAATTCTATTTCTGTTTTGCCATTCAGCTTTTGCACAGCAACCCAAACAAGTTCAGCTGGTTTCTTCTCAATTATTAAAAGGTTTGCAGGAAAGAGGTCTGGTTAGAATTATCAAACCCATATTTTCTCATGAAGGTTCAACTTTGGCTGCCGATAGCGCCAATTTTAATCAATCTGCCAATACTTTTGATGCCTTTGGAAATGTGGTTATTACCCAAAGCAACGGAACCAGCGTTTATTCTGATCTGCTTAATTATAACGGAAATACCAAACTGGCCATTTTAACCCGAAATGTTCGTCTGGTTGATGGCGATGCCACGTTGACAACCGAATTTCTTACTTATAATATGGGAACTAAAATTGGTAGTTATTCCGGCGGGGGTAAAATTGTGAATGCCCAAAATACCATTACCAGTAAGCGTGGGTATTATTTTGCCAACTCCCGTGATGCTTATTTCAGAAATAATGTAATTGTAAACTCGCCTGATGCGCTTATTAAATCAGATACGCTGCGTTATAACACAACTTCAAAAATTGCTTATTTCTATGGTCCAACCAATATTTATGGCAAGGATGATACATTGTACACAGAAAACGGACAATATGATACCAGCAATGATCAGGCTCGTTTTGGTAAAAAGAACCTGTATACTCAGGGAAGTAAATCTTTAAAAGGCGATAGTTTGTTTTATGACCGTCGTGCGGGTTACGGACGAGCCATAAAAAATATTACTTTCACGGATGCCGCCGAAAAAATAACCTTTAAAGGCGAAATGGGTGTTTATAATAAAGTAGATCAAAGTATTGTGGCCACCAAAAACGCCTATGTAATAATTACTTCAGAATCAGATTCATCAAAAGTTGATTCTATTTACATGACCGCAGATACCCTTTACAGTAAAATGGTATTGAAAAGATTAGTGAAGCCTTATCGTAAAGATGAATTAAAAAAAGATAATGAACTGGAAGAGCCTGAAAATACCGAAGCTTATCAGGCAGAAGATTCAAAACCATCAAGCCAACCCGAAAAAATTTCGGCTGTAAAGCCAAAACCAACCCGCAGAAGTAAGAAGGGAGATAAAGCAGTTAAGGAACCCAAAGTAGAAGTTGATTTGAAAACAGATTCAGTAGAAACTGAAGTTGCAATAGACACGGTTCCTCCGCCGCCATTGCCCGTGCTTGTAAAAATCGAAGAAGCACAGGCAGATTCTGTAAAGCCAAAGTTGAGTAAAAAGGAAGCGAAGAAACTTGCTGCAGCAAAACCAGAAGTTAAGCCTATTGCGGTAATTGCTGATTCAACATTAAAAGACACAACCAAAATCCGGATCGTGATGGCTTATCATCATGCAAAAATTTTCAAATCAGATTTGCAGGCAAAGTCGGATTCCATGTTTTTTAGTTACGGTGATTCTACGGTACGCTGTTATATAGACCCGATGATCTGGACACAAGGTTCGCAATTATCCGGAGATACCATTTATTTGCAGCTGAAGAATAAGAAGCTGGATAATATGCTTTTACAGCATAACAGCTTTATTGTAAACACCAATGACGGCGATTCAACATATTTCAATCAGGTTCGTGGGAAAGTAATTACCGGATTATTTAAAGATAGCAAGCTGGACAGAATGTTTGTAGATGGCAATGCCGAGAGCATTTATTTTGTAAAAGACGACTCAACTTACAGCGGAATGAACCGGATGGTGAGCAGCAGGATTAAAATTATTTTTGAGAAAAATAAATTGCGGGATATTATTTCTATCCGAAGTCCGGAAGGAAGTTATTTTCCGATAGATAAAATTCCAGCTGATGAAGATATATTGAAAGGTTTTATCTGGAAACCAAAAGACCGGCCCAGGACTAAAGAAGAAATTATTCCGACTTTGGCAAAGAGTACAACGACTCTAAAGACCAAAGCAGTTCCTAAAAAGACACAAACGGTTAAAAAAGCGCCTGCTAAAAAGAACTAAAATTACACGACAGTTTTCAAGAAGCTGATTAATTGCGCCATAGCTTTTGCCCGGTGACTGATCTTATTTTTTTCTTCCAGGCTCATCTCTGCAAAAGTGATGGCGGAACCTTCGGGTTTAAAGATCGGGTCGTAACCAAAACCTTCATTTCCGGATCTTTGAAGTGTGATTTCTCCTTCGGCAACGCCTTCAAAAAAATATTCTTTTTCGTTAAATAACAAAGAGATTACGGTTTTAAACCTTGCTTTTCTGTTTCCGCTACCGCGAAGTTTATTCAATACCAGATCTACATTATCATTAAAATCACGACTTCCCGAATATCTTGCAGAATATACGCCGGGCTCACCATTTAAGGCATCAACTTCTAATCCGGAGTCATCTCCAAAACAATTCTGCTTATATCTTTCAAAAATATAGTGTGTTTTCTGGCTGGCATTTTCCCTGAAAGTTATTCCGGTTTCCGGAATATCATCATTGCAGCCTATATCTGTCAGGCTTTTTAGATTGAAAGAATTGCCAATCAGGCTTTGAACCTCTTCCAATTTATGAGGGTTATTTGTGGCGAAAATTAAATCCATTTAAAACGATTTCATAACATTCCAGAAATCACGCTTTTTAGAAACATCATTCTGCATTTCTGATAAACTAAAAGAGCAAAGGATCTTTACATCCTTAAAATTCTCAATTCTGTTTAGAGCCAAATTTGGTAAACCCAGAAGAGCAGGCGAAATTCCAAATAGAACCATCTTGCTGCATACATAGAAAGATTTCAAAGCTTCAAATTTTACACCGTGATATTTATCGATATTCATCACCGCCATATCCCGCAACTCCATATTTTTTGCCTGCATAATTTTTAGCAGCATATCTTTATGTGCCGAGCTGATGGTGGTGTGAATTTTATCGTCAACAAGCACCAGAAAGTATTTATTATTCTCACCGATATAATTGAAATCAGTTGGTACTGCATGTTTAATTTCCTCAACTTCTGATTTTTTTTTTGACGTGAACTTTGGTTTTTCCGGCGCAGATTTTACTTCTAAAATCTCATTGCTGATTTGATACAGATCATCATTCATTAATAATTTTAATGCGGCAAAATCCTGGCTCAAGAGGTTAGACATGGTAAACAGTTTGGTGAATTAGGCTATTTCAGCAAATATAGTATCCATTAAACTATTTGCTTTCAATTTATTGATGAAATTTAATTTCAGTATTTATTATTGAAATTTTATCTGTTAAAAAGAGTTAAAAAGATATACCTGTTATCTCAAAAGACTAACTTAGGCCAAAATACGTTAGCCTAAAGCCATTTTGTTTTATACATGAGAAAACCCTTTTTTGCCTTATTTATCCTGTGCAATGTATTTACCGCCGGGGCTCAAACTCTTGTAAAAATTGGATCAGAAAATGTAAGTGTACCCGAGTTTTTATGGGTTTACAATAAGAGCAATGGAAATCCGGCAACTTTTGATGAAAAAAGCCTGAAATCATATCTTGATTTATATATTAATTTCAGGCTAAAAGTTCTGGACGCAAAAGCGCATGGCTTAGATCAGGAGCAAGGATTTAAAGAAGAACTTTCCGGCTACCGCGATAAACTTGCAAGCAGATATTTGCTGGAGCGAGAAGTTTCGGACAAACTGATCAATGAAGCTTATGCCCGTTCTCAAAAGATTATAAAAGCAAGTCATATTTTAATTCTCTGTGCTGCTCAGGCTCCGCCAGCTGATACACTTATTGCCTATAACAAAATTAAAGATATTCACGATCAGGCTTTAAAAGGTATTCCATTTGATGAGCTGGCAGCAAAATATTCAGAAGAACCTGGTGCCGGAGATAGCAAAGGAAACCTGGGAAGTTTTTCTGTTTTCCAAATGGTTTATCCGTTCGAGACTGCGGCATATAATACCCCGAAAGGTAAAATATCCAATATTGTGAGAACAAATTTTGGATATCACCTGATCAAAGTACATGATATTTTACCCAATCCTGGGCAAATTGAAGTGGCGCATATTATGATCACCACTTCGCCGCAGGCAAGTTATGCAGATTCTGTTTTAGCCAGAAATAAAGCTTTTGAGATTTATCGTCGTGTTAAAGCGGGAGAAAATTTCGCTTCATTGGCTACTCAATATTCTGATGATAAAAATTCTGCAAAAAGAGGTGGAAAGCTGGAGCCGATTGGTTTAGGACAAACTGTAAAACCGTTTGAGCAGGCCGCTTTTGCTTTGAATAAAGCCGGCGATGTATCTGAACCGGTCAAAACAGATTATGGCTGGCACATTATTCAGCTAATAAAAAAAGTTCCGTTGCCACAGATTGAGCAGGTAAAAAACATTTTAAAAACCAGAGTAAACGCCGACGAGCGTTCTGCATTAAGTCAGGATGTGTTTATAACGCGATTAAAAAAGGAATATCACATCAAAGAAAATGAAAACCTACTGAAAGAAAAGGAAATGCAGGAAATGTTAAATGGAACCGACAATAAGCCGAATTCTACTCTGTTTACTATAAATAATGAGCCTGTTTTGGTTTCTGAATTTGAAAAATATATCGCCGAAAGGAAATCAAATGAACAAACTGTAAATTTCACAGCCAGAGATTGGTATCAGAATTTCATGAACGATAAATTGATCAGCATCGAAAATAATCATCTGGAAGATCATTATCCTGATTTTAAATTTTTAATGGAGGAATACCGAAATGGTATTTTGCTTTATAATTATTCTGAACGAAAAGTTTGGGATTATTCTCAAACAGATACGGCAGGTTTAAAAAAGTTTTTTAATTCACATACTGCCAATTATCAATGGAAGGACAGGGCTAGAGCTTCTATTTACGTTGCAGGATCAGCTGAAATTTTAGCCCAAACCAAGAAAATGCTTGCCGATAACGTTTCTGAGGAGAAAATTTTAGAGCAGCTAAATCAGGAAAATCCATTGAACCTTGTGATTAATAAAGGACTTTATGAGCGGGGAGAGCATATGTTTTTGGATCGGGCCGTATGGAAAAATAATACCGATTCTGAAGTTAGCATAGGAAATGCCCACGTACTTGTGAAAGTTGAAAATGTGATTCCGGCAAAGCCCAAAAGTTTTGATGAGGTAAGAGGTATCGTGCTAACAGATTACCAGATTTATCTGGAAGAAGAATGGGTAAAAGATCTGAAACAGCAATATCCGGTTACGATAAATAAAGTTGAATTGAAAAAGCTGGTGAAATAAATTGATTCAATCGCAAGCTAAAATCAACTATTTAGAAAGGATTATGAAGCTTCCGCTTAAAAATGCTTGATTAATAAATATATCTGATAATTTTGCGAAAGTTTAAAGGCTTTATTACAAAACAAGCTGGTAAATAAAATACAATAGCCAACGGGCTAAAAATATAAATACAGAGAAATACATAAAATGAGAAAGACCTTAGGGATAATTATTGCAGTTCTTTTTATATCACTAACAAATGTTCAGGCACAAAAGAGATCGATTGATAAAATAGCGGCAGTTGTAGGAAACAATATTGTGCTTCAATCTGATATTGAAATGCAATACGCACAATATCTGGCGCAGGGCAATCCTGAGAATCCCGAAATAAAGTGTACCATTCTTCAGCAAATTCTTGCTCAAAAATTACTTGCACAGCAGGCGGTAATTGACTCGGTTTCTGTTACCGAGCCACAGGTAGATGATGAAATCAATCGTCGTTTAAGAACAATGACCTCGCGTGCCGGTGGTCAGGAAAGATTAGAGCAATTTCTAAATCGCTCTGTTTTGCAATATAAAGATGAGATTCGTCCGGATATTCGTGAGCAATTGATTGCCAACAAAATGCAGTCGAAAATTACCGAGAACGTAGGAATTACCCCTTTGGAGGTAAAAAGATTCTATGATGCAATTCCACAGGATAGCTTACCATATTACAATACAGAAGTTGAAGTGGGTGAAATTGTTGTTTATCCAAACTTGAACAAGCAGGAAAAAGAAGTTTATCATGATAAAGCGGAGGCGTTGCGCTTACGGATAAAAGGCGGTGAAGATTTCGGTACGCTTGCCCGTTTATATTCACAGGATCCGGGTTCGGCACGTGAAGGTGGTGATTTAGGTTTTGCAGACAGATCTACCTTTGTGAAGGAGTTTGCGGCTATGGCTTTTAAATTAAAGGCCGGAGAACTTTCACCGGTTTTCGAAACTGAATATGGTTTTCATGTTTTACAGGTAATAGAGCGTCGTGGTGAGCAGGTAAATGTTCGCCATATACTAATCAAATCAGAATCTACACCGGCAAGTTTAGAACGTTCTAGAATGCATATTGATAGTATTTACACGAAGGTTGATAAAGAAAAATTAGATTTTAATACCGCAGCTTCTTTGTATTCTGATAATAATGAAACCAAATATAATGGTGGAATGATGCTGAATGCTGAGAATGTTCAAAACCGTACTACTTTTATTCCAACAGATAAATTAGATGCTCAGGTATTTTTAACTGTTGACACGATGAAAGTAGGAAGCTTCTCAGAACCTGCTATTTTTACTTCGCAGGATGGAAAACAAGGTTATCGCTTTTTATATCTAAAATCTAAAACTGGTCCGCATAAAGCGAATTTAGATCAGGATTATCCAAAAATTAAAGACGCTGCTTTTGAAGATAAAATTAGCAGAACCGTTAGTGAGTGGTTTGAAAAACGTCGTAAAACAACGTATATTAAGATTGATGAAGGTTTAAGTTCATGCAGTATTTTAAAATCCTGGATAACCGCTACAAATTGAGTATATGAAATCATACAGCACGGAAGTTGAAGCCGTTGATGCCTTAAATCTTGTATATAAAGAGATCAGATCTGAGATTTCTCAGGTTATAGTTGGGCAGGACGAAGTAATTAAATCTGTGTTAATTTCAATTTTTAGTAACGGACACTGCCTTTTGGTTGGTGTGCCGGGTTTGGCAAAAACATTACTGGTTCAAACGGTATCTCAGGTTTTAGATCTGAGTTATAACCGGATTCAGTTTACACCGGATTTAATGCCTTCGGATATTGTTGGCTCTGAAATTTTGGGAGAGGATCGCAATTTTAAATTTATCCGTGGTCCGGTATTTTCAAATATTATTCTGGCGGATGAAATTAACCGAACCCCGCCAAAAACTCAGGCAGCTTTGTTAGAAGCAATGCAGGAGAAAGTTGTAACGGTTGGCGGAATAACACATCCGTTACCACAACCTTTCTTTGTTCTGGCAACTCAAAACCCGATAGAGCAGGAAGGAACTTATCCCTTACCAGAAGCGCAGTTGGACAGATTTATGTTCAATATTTCTTTAACCTATCCTTCATTTGAAGAAGAATTGATGGTGGTAAGAAATACCACCACCAACCGCAAAGTAGAGCTTCGCAAAATTATCAACGCCACGGAAATAAGATATTTCCAGCAACTGGTACGGAATATTCCTATCACCGATAATGTTTTGGAATATGCGGTTTCTCTGGCATCTAAAACCCGTCCCGGAACTCCCGGAGCCACAAGCGAAGTAAATAAATTTTTAAGCTGGGGCGCAGGTCCAAGGGCATCTCAGTTCTTAGTTCTTGGTGCCAAGTGCCATGCGGCAATAAACGGTAAATATTCTCCCGATAAGGAAGATGTTCAGGCTGTGGCGCACTCAATTTTAAGGCATCGCATAATTCGCAACTACAAAGCAGATGCAGAAGGCATGAGTACCGAGATGCTGATTAGTAATTTGCTTTAGTCTTCAACTACCGGAATATCTTTAAGAAATGCGGATTTATACTCGTCAGCATAGGCGCCGTATGCATCAATTAATATTCCGCGGTGTCTGTCATTGCTTTCTATAGCATATAAAACAGAATTGTCATCCGGACTGCTCATACCTTCAAAGCGATAATATTCAGTAATTTTTAAGTCCTGAGAATTAAAACGGGAATTGATAGTTTTGCAGCAGAGTTGAGAGTCTTCATATTCAAAATCATAATTATAGCCTCTCTGGCGAAGATCATTGACAGCTTCTAAAAGGTTTTGGTAATTTTTTGGGCTTGCACTCATGATTCAATTAGATTTTTGATAAATTTAAGAAAATTAGTAAACATCATGAGCAGCATATACCGATCTTTAATTTTCTCAATTATTTTTTTAACATTATTTATAAGCCAGGCTTTTTCGCAGTCAGAAAAAGATCAGGGCAATTATGTAATGGTTATTCATGGCGGAGCCGGAACAATTTTAAAATCGCAAATGACTCCCGAAAAGGAGAAAGCTTATAAAGATGTATTGACCCAAGCTCTAAAAACCGGATATGAAAAATTGAAAGCTGGAGAAAGTAGTTTGAACGCTATTGAAGCAACTATAAATATTATGGAGGATTCGCCGCTTTTTAATGCCGGAAAAGGTGCTGTTTTCACCAATGAAGGTAGAAACGAAATGGATGCAGCCATAATGGACGGAAAAACTTTAATGGCAGGTTCTGTTGCGGGCGTTACCACGATTAAAAATCCGGTTACGGCGGCAAGGGCAGTTATGGAGAAATCTGAACATGTAATGATGGTTGGACCCGGCGCCGAGAAATTTGCCAAAGAAAGTGGCGTTGAAATAGTTGATCCAAAATATTTCTGGACACAATCCAGATGGGATGCTCTTCAAAAAGTGAAAAAAGAGGATTCCACAAAAACTCAACTGGATCATGGGAATAAAAAATCTATGAAACTTGGAGTCGAGAACCATGATTATAAATTTGGAACCGTTGGCGCAGTTGCTCTGGATAAAGATGGGAATCTGGCAGCCGCAACATCTACCGGAGGTATGACCAATAAAAAATACGGTCGGGTTGGTGATGCGCCTTTAATTGGTATTGGAACCTATGCTAATAAAAATGTAGGTATTTCATGTACCGGATGGGGAGAATTTTTTATCCGAAATGTTGTTGCTTACGATGTGGCCGCTTTAATTGAATACAAGGGACTTTCATTAAAAGAGGCAGCAACTGAAGTCGTGATGAAAAAAGTCCCGGCATTGGGCGGCGACGGCGGTCTGATTGCTCTGGATAAGAATGGAAATGTGTCTATGCCGTTTAACACAGCCGGAATGTATCGCGGAACTGTTACTAAAGACGGTAAAATTGAAGTATTAATTTACAAGGACTAATTTCTGAGCCAAATTCGGATAATCTGTAATTAATCCATCAACTTCCTGCTTAATTAAGTCCTCCATTTCCGGAACTGTATTAACGGTCCACGGTATTATTTTAATGCCTTTTTTATGGCAGTATTTAATCATTTTCAGATTTACTAAATTGTAATCCGGACTGTAAATATCAGGCTTAAAGCCTAAATTTTTTAATTGTGATTTGATATCAGCATTGTTTTCTACCAGAAGGGCAGTTTTTATTTCCGGATAATATTGATGCATTACTTTTAAACTTCTGATATCAAAAGATTGAATTATAACCCGGTCGGAAATATTCTTTTCATTTATAACCTTCATAACCAGTTTCACATATTCTTCGGGTGATGGATGAAAAATGCGATCTCCGTCTTTGGCAGATTTAATTTCAATATTATAGAAAGGCTTTTTCAGACTATTTTTTAATACAAAACTCTCCGCACTATTAATTACAGCTGACAAAAGAGGTTTTGTTACAGCCAGCTTTTCCTGATCCGGAAAACGGGGATGTTGTTTTAAGCCAACATCAAAGGTCTGCGTTTGATCATAAGTCATTTTATAAATATTAAATGACTTTTCTTCGGCCTCCGTAATGGGTTCTGAATTTGGTTTCAGACTGATTTCATGAGAGAAAAATGGTTCGTGAGATAAAATAACCTGCTTATCTGAAGTAATAACTACATCCATTTCCAGCGTATTTACATTCAGTTGCAAAGCCTTAAGCATTGCAGGAATTGTATTTTCAGGCATTAAACCTCTGCAGCCGCGATGGCCCTGAATATCAATATTTTTTTGAGCCATAATTTCCGGACTCGTGAATATAATCAGCAACAAAAACAAATATCTCATTCTTTGAAATTAATCAATCAATGTTAATTAGATATTAACTCGGTTATTTTTCCCCGGCAGGACTAAATAATTCTACCAGAACATTCCATTTGTGCCCGTCCTGAACTTCCCAAATACGAACGTAATTATATGATTTTGTAAGATCATCTTTAACAATAGTTGCTTTTCCGTAAGTATAAGCTAAATCGCTTCCCAGAGCACGGTCAGCTTTTGTGGGTTCAGTTTCAATTTCTATTTGATTATTTCTCAAAAAATCATTGATATTACTTTTACCGATAACAGGCTCATAACCCGGAAACAATAAATGTGCGTCTTCGCCAACAAAAACATTGTAAGCCAAATTGCCATATTTTTTAAGTGTAGCGGAAAAAAGCTGATCGTTCGTAAGAATTATTTCTTCCCGCTCGTGCAATCTCTTTTCGGATTTTTGATTGAAAAACCTGGAATTTTTTGGGTCCATAAAAGATAATTGAGGTTCTGCAGATGGTTTTTTATGCGGAATTCCAATATCCAGCGCAAGCTTCCAAACTCCCTTTGAGTTCATTTTCCAAACGGATAAATAATCTCCGTAACTAAATTTTTCACTTTCCGAATCCAAGCGATAGGTATAAGGACCTGTTGTAAAACCCCAATCGCCACTTTTAGAAATTTTGGCTAAAGCCGGATACCAGTTCAAATGCCCTTCATCCGCCGGATTTTTTTCCAGAAATTTTTCCGCTTTAACAGGATTTGGTCTGAATAGGATTGTATTTTCATCACTAACGGTTAAAAAGGCTTTTTTAATTCCTTTCTCTTTCGCTATTCCTGCAAAATAATTTTCGGCTGCAACCAAAGAACTTACTGTTCCATTAGATGTTTGTGCAGTAGCTGTGTTGCTAAAAAAAACAATGGTAAGTATGTAAAAGAATGTTTTTCTCATCAATTGAAAGTTTGTTTGTTTACTGCAGGCAAAATAATCCGGTAACTAGCTCCTTTTTCAGGATTATCCGTAAATACCTGGATTGTTCCTTTATGATTCTGAATAATCTTTTTGCAAAAATAGAAACCAATACCTGCTTTTGATTCTCTGAAATTATTAGTTTGCCTGATTTCTTCAGAACTTACGGAAGTAGAATCATGCAAGTTTTTAAAATCTAATTTTTCATCTTTTACTTCTATGATTACAGAATCATTTTCTTCTTTGGCAATAATTTCCAGTTCTATTCCATCTTTAGAAAATTGAATCGCATTAAGTAATATATTATCCAGCACCAATCCAAAAGATACCGGATTAACCAATATTTGCAATTCAGGCGAAATATTGATCCTTAGATTTACCTTATCTAATTTAATTTGTTCTTGTATTTCCAGCAGACTTTTATCTACAAGAAGATTAACATGCAAATGTTGCAACTGAAATTCTTCTTCTGCATCAGAATTCATAAGCGTATGCAGCATGCTGATCATTTCAAGTTCTTTTTTTGCCGACTTCTCCACCATCTCTAAAAAATGCTGGAGCTCCGGATGCTTATTTCCATTCTTTAGCATACTGGTTACCAAAACTATACTGCTAATTGGGCTGCGCAAATCATGCGATAAAATTCCAGCGAAATGTTTTTTCTCTGCCAGATGATTTGTTGAATTAGTATGCTGATTTATAGTCGTATTATTTTCTTTCAGAATATTATCAGATTTAAAAGGCTTTTCTGAACTGATTAAGATCGTTTTTACATAAAATACAAATGCCATTGCAGCAACTGTAAAAAATAAAACTATTGTAGGAAAAAGGAAGTTAACGGATTTAAATAACTCAATAATTGCGGCAATTGAGGTTAAAAGTAAAATACTCAGTAAAATATTCAGACTGATTTTCAATGTTTGAATTGTTTGTTTATTAGCCTTAGGCAATTGCTTTAGTTCATCTATCATCTCGTTATTATCATCGAGAAAAAAAAGGTATCAGTTTTTTAGGCTTTATTATCTAATAATTATGCCGCTTTTGATATTTGGAGCATAAAATTATAAAGAAATGGTTCAACGATTATTTCAGAGTAAAAATAATTTGATGAGTTAATCATCTTTGATTCTTAATTAATCTGTAATTCATACCTAATTATTAAGGCCGTTTTCCAGATCAAATAATATATGAAAAGGGAGTTATTCTAAACAAAAAAGCGGATTCAGTTATTCTGATTCCGCTTTTACAGGAGTGAAAAAAGTTTGGTACTTAAAATTTACTCCAGGTAGTTTCTTCTTTATTATCTTTCAATTTAATTCCAAGCTCATTCAAACTGTTTCTGATTTTATCTGAAGTTGCATAATCTTTCGATTGTTTGGCCTCGTTTCTTAAACTTATAACTAGGTCCATTAAACTACCCATATTATCAGATTGAGCTATTTCTTCTTTTAATCCCAAAACATCAAAAACAAAATCATGCATTAGTTTTTTCAGGATATCAAGGTCAGCTTCAGAAATTTTGGCTTTGCCGTCATAAACACTGTTTATAAACCGAACAGCCTCAAATAATTCAGCAAGTAAAACCGGACTGTTAAAATCATCATTCATAGCTGCATAACAGCGATCTTTCAAATTATTTATATCCAAATCAGAACTGCTGCCAGAGGCTTTTAACTTATCTAAAAGCATTAATGAAGCCATTAAACGTTTAAAACCTTTGTCAGATGCATCCAAAGCGTCATTAGAAAAATCTAAAGTGCTGCGGTAATGTGCCTGGAGCATAAAAAACCGAACGGCCATTGGCGAAAAACCACGATTCAGCAATTTATGTGTACCCGAAAATAACTCTTGTGGAAGAAATCCATTTCCAGCAGATTTAGACATTCTGGTGCCATTTACAGTTAACATATTGGTATGCATCCAATATTTGGCCGGTGTTGTTTGGTTGCAAGCCTGCGACTGAGCAATCTCATTGGTATGATGTGTTGCAGCCAGATCCATTCCGCCTCCATGTATATCGAAACTTTCTCCCAAGTATTTATTACTCATGGCAGAACATTCTATATGCCAGCCAGGAAAACCAACGCTCCATGGAGAAGGCCAGTGCATAATATGTTCTGGTTTTGCTTTTATCCAGAGTGCAAAGTCTAGTCGTCCTTTTTTCTCATTCTGACCACCTAAAACCCGTGTATTTTCCAGTAAATCTTCTAATTGTCTGTTGGTTAAAATAGTATAATTATGTTTCTGACTATATTTTTCTACATCAAAATAAACTGTTCCGTTTACTTCATAAGCATAACCATTGTCAATAATTTGCTTGATCATTTCAATCTGCTCAGAAATATGGCCGGTTGCGGTCGGTTCTATGCTTGGCGGCAGAGAGTTGAAAAGACGCATAACGTCATGAAAACCCAGGGTATATTTCTGTACAATTTCCATCGGTTCCAGCTTTTCCAGTTTTGCTTTTTTTGAAAACTTATCGTCCCCTTCGTCGCGATCCCCTTCCAGATGTCCGGCATCGGTGATGTTTCGTACATATCTAACCTTATAACCGGTATGTAATAAGTAACGGTAAATCAGATCGAATGAAACAAAGGTGCGGCAGTTTCCTAAATGTACATCACTATAAACGGTTGGTCCGCAAACATAAAGCCCAACAAAAGGTGGATTTAAAGGTTCAAATTTCTCTTTAGTTCTGGTAAGAGTATTGTAAATCGTTATATCATTCGTCATGAGGCTCCTTATAATAATAGCTGTTTTTTTTATAATTCCAGATCGCTTCTAACTGCGTAATGGTCTGATAATTTTTTATCAATGATGAGGTAATTCTTCACATCAATTTTTTTAGAAACCAATATATAATCAATCTGGAAGTTAGGAAATTCACCATTGTAAGTGATTCCTAATCCGCTTCCTTTCTCGCGGAAGCTATTTTTTAAATCTTTTGTAAGCTTGTTTACGGTAAAAGATACCGGCGTGTCATTAAAATCGCCGGCAATTACAAACGGACTGCTGCAACGCTCGGAATGTGCCTTAACAATTTTCACCTGGTCGCTACGCTTGATAAAAGCACGTTTTAAACGGCTGCCAATTCTTTTTGATGATTGAACATCTCTTTCTTTGGCAATTTCCTTAATATATTTATAATCTTCGGGCTTAAAGTTAATAGATTGGAAATGTACGTTGTAAATTCTTACCGGCTTATTTTTGAATTTTATATCGGCAAATAAAGCTTCATTCCCTTGTGTGTTCTCAAAATGGATAATCCCACGGTTTGTTATAGGGAATTTAGAGAAAATTGCCATTCCTATAGCTTCATAACCATTATCCGTGTTGGGTTCGAAATAATAATATTCTGTACCCAAAATTTCTTTAATCAACTTTATAAAGTTATAATCGCCTTTATGGCGACTAAAAAATTCCTGCATGCATAATACATCCGGCTGCTCTTTTCTAATGATGTCCAAGATCTGATCTTTAGTAAACTCATCGTTTTTTGAGCCGAACTTTTTAAAGTTGTGCACATTATAAGTAAGCACTCTTAAAAAATTCTGAGATGATTTTGGAACTTCAATGGCGGTTGTTTCTCTGAACCCGATATAGCTGCCAATAAATTTATATCCTGCCAGGATACAAACCACAGAAAGCAGGGCGAATTTAGGATATCTGAAAAGCCAGTAAACAATAAAAGCCAGATTTATAATAAAAATTAACGGGTAAGCCAATCCGAAGAAGGAAATGGGCCAGAACGTTTTTGGATCTACAAAAGAGGCAGAATATGCCACCAAAAGCATAAATGCGGCAACAATGTTAGCAGCAAAAACTCCTTTACTAAAAAAACTGAACTTCGATTTCTTTTTGCGGATCATTCTTTTTTGCTGGCATTAAACAGTTGCTCTTTTTCTTTTTTGCTCAAACTGTCATAACCTGATTTGGAGATTTTATCCAGTATATTATCAATTACATCCTGATCTGGCAAGTTGCTTCTTGGAGTAGTTGTGGTATTTCCGGGTTTTTTAACTACTGTCAGTTTTCTCTTTTTCAGAAACATTTTACTCCAGTCGTTACCGCTGCGCAATTGTTTAATATAAATAAACCCAATTAAAGCGCCGCCTAAATGTGCAATACTTCCGCCCGGGTTTGCTCCCGCGATACCTAGAATATCCATTAAAACATATACAGCAGCTATCCATTTTAATTTAACCGGACCTAAAATCAACAGGCTGATGGTATAATCAGGTAATAAAGTCGCGGTAGCTACAACTATGGCCATTACACTTGCCGAAGCACCCAGTAACGGAGGAGAAATAGCAACTGTTTCTTTAAAAGCTGGAAATACGTTATAAGAAATCATGAATAATAACGCTCCTGCAATACCTCCTGCAAAGTATAAAAATGTGAATTGCTTCTGATTTAAAAAATCCAGAAATATCCTTCCAAGCCAAAAAAGCCAGAGCATGTTAAACAGGATATGAAAAAATTCCCGGTGACCAAACATATAGGTAATGATGGTCCAGAATTTTGTTGCCAGCGCCGGCACATACGGAGGCATAGCTATTTGTTGTACCAAAAGGTTGGTCATTTCAGAACTTCGGTTAAACAGAAATTCGATAACAGCAACCAGATTGATAGCAATAAATACCATTACGTTTATTCCAATAAACAGAAACAGCCTGTTTCCGGATTGGAATACCTTGTAGTATAAGTCGCTGAAAATTGATTTATTCATAAAAATTCCCCGGCCTTTTGATGTTCCATAATTTAACCAAAATAAATCCAAAAAGTGCGCCGCCTAAATGGGCAAAGTGCGCTATTGAATCTCCGGAAAACTGGGCAACACCTAAAAATAGTTCTAATAAAATATATAACGGTATAATATACTTTGCCTTTACAGCAACAGGAATAAACATAATAAATAATTCTGCATTTGGGAATAGCACCACAAACGCGATCAGCAAACCAAATATAGCTCCGGAAGCTCCAACCATAGGTGAAAAATAGATCTCACTTAAAGTTTTAATAGTATTAGGATCAGCAGATTGATACGTATTCGGGTCAATAGTTATTCCTCCAGTAAAATTATAAACTTCTAAGGCTTGAACCAATAATTGTAAGCCTAAAGCACCCAGTCCGGTTATGAGATAAAAGTTTAAAAACCTTTTAGAGCCCATAATTATCTCTATTGAAGTTCCGAAGGTAAAAAGGGCAAACATGTTAAACAAAATGTGGGCAAAACCACCATGCATAAACATATACGTAATTAACTGCCAGCCATGAAACTTTGGAGAATCAAAATAAAAAACTCCCAGCATTTCTATCAGCGAAACGCCTTTGCTTGCAAAGATCTGAGTAGCAATAAAAAATAGGATATTTATGATTAAAAGGTTTTTTACAACCGGTGGAATATTTGATAAAGGCGACGAACGTAGTGTATTCATGTATTATTAAGCTAATTATTTTTCAAATTTTTGAATCAGTTCTTCTAAAGTGATGGTAATAATGACCGGTTTTCCGCTTAATGAAGCATTTGGCATTTCACAGGCAAATAATTCATCAATCATCAGGTTCATTTCCTCTGATGATAAAGCCGAACCGGTTTTAACTGCGGTATTTCTTGCCAAAGTACGGGCAAGGTTATCGCGTTTGTTCAATTTTAATGCCGATTGATTATTTTTAAATCCTTC
>JBBRCI010000048.1:0-22102 GCA_038204935.1 Sphingobacteriales bacterium
TTTTTACCCTCATCTAAAGCAAAATGTTTCTGATCATCCACAGAAACTGTGTCAGTATAAGCAAATCCGTCCAAAATAACTTCTTTGCCTTCTAAAGTTTTGGGAACAAAAATTTGGTAATCCTTAAAAGTCACCCGTAAAATCTCACCATTATCAAGTTTCATGGTCATCCAGCAACCTTTTTTCTCGCAAACTTCATTTATCACACCTTTTATTTTGAAATCTTTTTGAGATTCACCTTTCATAGCGGTAAGCATTGCTGAAAGATCGATCACGTTATCGTTCTTAACCGAATCTCCATAAACCGCGGTGCCCTTAATATTGCTGATGGCCTGCAATTCAGTTTTTGGCTTTGTAGTACAAGCAGCTAACACAGATAGAACGGTGAGGGAGAGTAAAATTTTTTTCATACAGGGATTAATAGACAGCAAATTTGCTAAAATAAATCCAATGGAAAATCAAACTGTCATCATCAACTTGTAAAAATTTAGAGATACAAGTTTGCCATTAACCAAATAAAGCATGGAAAACTTCCTCAACCTTAGCTACGGTGCGAATTTCAATTTTATAACGGCTTATATCGAGTCCTTTTTTATTGTATTTAGAAATAAATATCTGTTCAAAACCCAGTTTTTCTGCTTCCGCGATGCGTTGTTCTACGCGATTTACAGCTCTGATCTCGCCTGATAAACCTACTTCTGCTGCAAAGCATACCTTTGTTCCAATTGGCATATCTTCATGCGAGGAAATTATAGCTACAACAACTGCAAGGTCTATTGCCGGATCTTCAACCCGCAAACCTCCCGCAATATTCAGAAAAACATCTTTGGCGCTTAATTTAAAACCGCAGCGTTTTTCTAAAACAGCCAGCAACATATTCATCCGTTTGGTATCAAAACCGGTAGCAGAGCGTTGCGGAGTTCCGTATGCGGAAGTGCTGACCAAAGCCTGAGTTTCTATCAGCATCGGGCGTAACCCTTCCAGCATGGCCGAAATGGTTATTCCGCTTAAAGGCTCATCGCGTTGCGAAAGCAAAATTTCTGAAGGATTGCTTACTTCGCGTAAGCCGCTTCCCTGCATTTCATAAATTCCAAGTTCTGATGCGGAACCAAAACGATTTTTAACGGCCCTCAAAATACGGTACACATGGTGCCGGTCGCCTTCAAACTGCAAAACAGTATCAACCATATGTTCAAGAATTTTCGGACCGGCAATCATTCCATCCTTAGTAATATGCCCAATCAGAAATACCGGCGTTCCGCTTTCTTTAGCAAAGCGAAGCAACTCAGCCGTACATTCTCTAACCTGCGAAACACTTCCCGGAGTTGATTCAATATGGGCCGAATACAACGTTTGAATAGAATCTACAACAACCAGATCGGGCTGTAGAATTTCTATTTGTTTAAAAATATTTTGGGTAGATATTTCAGTTAAAATGTAGCAGTCTGCTTTTGATTTTGCTTCAATTCTTTCGGCCCGCATTTTAATTTGCTGATCGCTTTCCTCACCCGAAATATAGAGCACTTTTAATCCCGGAAGGTTCAAAGCGATTTGAAGCATTAGTGTTGATTTCCCAATTCCGGGTTCGCCACCAATTAAAACCATAGATCCGGGTACTATACCACCACCTAAAACACGGTTAAACTCTTTATCAGGAGTAACCAAACGGCTTTCTTCAGTATAAGAAATTTCATGCAGCGCCCATGGTTTGTTAGATCGTTGCGTGGT
Source organism: Sphingobacteriales bacterium (assembly GCA_038204935.1). Taxonomy (GTDB): domain Bacteria; phylum Bacteroidota; class Bacteroidia; order Sphingobacteriales; family Sphingobacteriaceae; genus Daejeonella. Next base: position 1,729 of record JBBRCI010000048.1, read on the forward strand.
AGTTGAACCTGCTTTCCAATCCGGAACGGCAGCATTCGCTTTCTCAATAACTTCTTCAACAAAAGTGTTCCAGCTAGTACATGAAGGACATTTGCCAAGCCATTTTGCGGATTCGTAGCCGCAGCTCTGACAAAAATAAGCGGATCTGGTTTTAGCCATGTGTGATTTTAGAATTTTAAAAATACGATTTACGATTAGCTAATTGCTAAAATCGTAAATCGTAAATCTAAAACCTTAATTATAATTTAATTTCTTCTTCTTTCGAATTCAGGAAATGAAATTCGGTAAGGTAATAACTGGAAACGGCTTTCACCTTAACCCATTTATTAAATTTAAAGTACCATTTCCACTGACAGGAAATAAGTCCTTTTTTAATATAAGCTTCAATGTACGGGTGTACAGAAAGCGTTATATTTTTTTCATTCTGTTCATTCAGGATGTAATTAAGATTGTTCTCAATATCATCCATCAGAATTATGCTGGCTTTAATTTCGCCAGTTCCATCGCAGGCAGGGCATTTTTCGTTGGTAATGATATTCATTTCCGGACGAACACGCTGCCGCGTGATTTGTACCAATCCAAATTTACTTGGAGGCAAAATGGTGTGTTTTGCACGATCTAAAAGCATTTGATCTTTCAGATAATCGAACAATTCCTTACGATTTTGAGGTTTGTGCATATCGATAAAATCGATCACTACAATTCCGCCCATATCGCGTAAGCGTAACTGACGGGCAATTTCGCGGGCAGCTTCCATGTTTACCATCAAAGCATTTTGCTCCTGGTTTTCTGGATTTGCCGTACGATTACCACTGTTTACATCTATTACGTGTAAAGCTTCCGTATGCTCTATAACCAGATAAGCGCCTCCCGGGAGGTTAACTGTACGCCCGAATGCCGCCTTAATTTGCTTCTCAACTCCGTAATGCTCAAAAATTGGCTCACGATGTTTGTAAAGTTTTACAATTTTTTCAAGCTCAGGAGAGATCTCATGAACATAAGATCTTATCTCTTCGTGAATTGCCGCATCGCCCACATGAATGTTGGTGAAATCAGCATTTAAAATGTCTCGAAGAATGGTAGAAGTTCTGCCCATTTCTCCTAAAATCTTTTTAGAAGGTTCTGTTTGAGGCAACCGTTTGGTAAAACTTTCCCATTTATCAATCAGATCCAAAAGATCTTTTTGAAGTTCGGAAACACCTTTTCCTTCTGAAACGGTGCGTATAATTACACCGAAATTTTTAGGCTTAATACTTTCGACAATCTTTTTTAGGCGGCTGCGCTCGGTGTTGCTTTTAATCTTTTTCGATATGGAAATCACATCAGAAAAAGGTACAAGCACCACAAAACGGCCTGCAATGGATATATCAGAACTCAATCTTGGACCTTTGGTTGAGATAGGTTCTTTTGCGATCTGAACCGGCATTAACATGTTGCGGCTCAGAATTTCTGAAATTTTTCCGGATTTATTAATATCCGTTTCCAGTTTAAAACTATTGAGCAGTTTATCTTTATAACTGCCATTCTTTAAAATCTTGGTCAGCTTTAAAAGCGACTGCACCTGTGGACCCAGGTCAAGATAATGCAAAAAAGCGTCTTTTTCATAGCCTACATCCACAAAAGCAGCATTTAAGCCGGGCATAATCTTTTTAATCTTGCCCAAATAAATATCGCCAACAGCATAATTGTTATTGACCTGCTCAGTGTTTAATTCTACGAGTTGCTTGTCTTGCAGTAAAGCAATAGTAACCCCATTAGGGGCTGAATTGATAATTAATTCCTTTACCAATAGCTACTGATTATGATGACGGTTTTGAAAATCCGTCATACGTGAAATACAAGTATGAATTAGAAATACAGAGAAAAGCAGTAAACCTCCGTCGCTGATTTGCGGGAGGTTCACTAAATGTCTAAAGTTAAAATGATCTTTAACAGCCTAAGCTACAGAGGATCGCTCTAAAATGACTGCCTACTATTTTTTCTTATGTCTGTTCTTTCTTAAACGCTTTTTACGTTTGTGAGTAGCCATTTTATGTCTCTTTCTTTTTTTACCGCTTGGCATAACTTTAGTGTTTTAATGTTTTATAAATAATTATTTTAATTCTTTGATTTTACGGTCTACAAACTGACCTAAACTCGGATCGGCAGCTAACTCCTTACTTTTAAGATAAGCGGCTATTGCTTCTTCTTTTAATCCTTGATTTTCATAACTTGAAGCCAGATAAAACCATGCTTCAGGATCTGCTTTTTGTGCTACAACAGTTTTAAAACGATTCACCGCTTTATCAAACTGACCAGATTTCATCGAAAATAAACCAAGGTTCATGTTTGCTTTTATATTCTGCGGATCTTCTTTAACCACGCCAAGCAATAATTGAATTCCTTGCATTGGGTTTGGAGTTCCGCTAACATAAGCAATACCTAATCCGGTCTTTGCATCTAAACTGCTGGCATTTAATTCCAACGCTTTTTGATAAGCAAAGATAGCTTTTTGCACCAAAGCGGGCTGACTTAATGAATCATTAGTATTCTGATAAGCATCTGTAAAATGATCGCCTGTTTTAATCCAGTTATCATAAGTACCATTTTTATCAGCAATGGCTTCATAATAAAAAGCTGCCGGAGCCGGCTTATTTAAATCATCCCAAAGTGTAGCCAGCTTTTGCTGGAAACCTGCTTTTTCTGATGCCGCAGCATCTTTTAATGAATTTTCGAGCACGGTAACCTGCTGGGCTAAATTTGCATTCAAATCTTGCTTGGCTGTTGCTGATACTTGTTCCAGACTTACTGTTACTGCAGCCGGTTTCATACTTGCAGAACCTGCGTTTGCAGCACCCTGCGGTTCTTTTGGTTTAACAAGTCCTTTAATATCTAAAGAAAGCAAAACCGCCATCAGTAATATTACTGAACCAATAACTAATATTTGCTTCTTGAAGATCATAAAGGAAAGTTAATTTAAATTTAGGCTTCAGCCTGACTTTTATTACCTGATTTAACTTTTTCTACAAAAACTTTTGCAGGTTTGAAGCTGGGTACAAAGTGCTCCGGAATAATAATAGCAGTATTTTTAGAGATATTACGTGCTGTTTTTTTAGCTCTTTTTTTAACTACGAAACTACCGAAACCTCTCACATATACATTTTCCCCGCTCACCATTGAATTCTTCACTACTTTGAAGAACGCCTCTACAGCTTCCTGAACATCTACTTTCTCAATACCGGTCTTAGTAGAGATTTCTGCAATAATTTCTGCCTTGGTCATTTTTTTGTTTTATTCTTATTATTTGTCGTAAATACTTAACTGTTTTGGGGTTGCAAAAGTATTGGTTTAAATTGAATTAGGAAAATATATTGCTGATTTTTTTAAACCAACTTATTATAAAACAAATAGTAATCTATTTTTGCATCTATTAAATTTTAAATTTTCATCAATTATGAATTTTCCCAGGGAAATAATAAACTGGTACTCTGCTAATAAACGCGATCTTCCCTGGAGAAGTACTACGGATCCGTACATCATATGGTTGTCGGAAATTATTATGCAGCAAACCCGCGTTGATCAGGGAACGCCTTATTTTCATCGCTTTGCGGAAAATTATCCAACAGTTTCTGATTTTGCATCCGCGAGCGAAGGCGAGATTTTAAAGCTCTGGCAAGGTTTAGGTTATTACTCCCGCGGTAGAAATATGCACCATACCGCCCAGATTGTAATGGAAGAACATGCCGGCTATTTCCCAAATAAGTATGATGAGTTGATTAAGCTTAAAGGTATAGGGGAATATACCGCAGCAGCAATTTCTTCATTTAGCAATAACGAAGCTAAAGCAGTTGTTGATGGAAATGTATTCCGTTTACTTGCCCGTTTTTACGGGATAGACACGCCTATTAACACAGGTGATGGTAAAAAGCAGTTCACCATAATCGCAAATGAGATTATGGATAAAACCAACGCGGGAATCTACAATCAGGCGGTGATGGAATTTGGGTCCTTGCAGTGTAAGCCCGTTAATCCGGATTGTCAAATCTGTCCTTTAATATCAGAATGCGAGGCTTATAAGCTTAACAAAGTGGATTTACTTCCTGCTAAGATAAAAGCCAAAAAAGTACGCGACAGATATTTCAATTATATCGTGTTAAACCAAAGCAATAAGTTTTTGATCCATAAAAGATCTTTAAATGATATCTGGCAAAATTTATATCAATTTCCATTGATTGAAACAGATTTGCCTGTGGGTGCAGAAACCATTTTAAATTCAGTTGAGTTTAAAGATCTATTTGCCGGAAATTTTAAAATAAAACAAATTCATAGCCCCATAAAACATTTGTTAAGCCATCAAAAGCTACATATTCAATTTATGGAAATACAACCCGTGGAGAAATATGTTATTCCACAGGAAAATTTCTTTTATGCTGATGAAAACGAATTAAAACAACTCGCTCAACCCAAAGTTATTTTTGAGTTCCTCAAAAAGTTTTTCTAAATTGAGGCTACCTTATTTATGAAAAACTCATGTCAGGAATTAACAAAGTGATTTTAGTGGGACATTTGGGCAAGGATCCCGAAGTCAGGCATCTCGACGGAGGTGTCAGCGTAGCAAGCTTTCCGCTGGCGACATCAGAAACTTATAATAAAGATGGCCGCAAGATAGAGCAAACAGAGTGGCACAATATTGTGATGTGGCGTGGATTGGCAGATGTAGCTTCAAAATATCTGCAGAAAGGCAAACTGGTTTATATTGAAGGAAAACTCAGAACCCGATCTTTTGAAGATAAAGAGGGCCATAAAAAATATACTACCGAAGTAGTAGCTGAAAACTTCACCATGCTGGGGCGCAAAAGTGATTTTGAAAATACCAATGGCAGCACCAATAATACTGGCACAAATACTAACAGTAATCACGAAACAAAAACAGAAGAACAGCCGATGACTTACGATAGAAACAGTCCGGATGATGATCTTCCGTTTTAGTGTTACTGAAATAAAAAAACATAAAAAAACCTGCTCAAAAAAATAGAGCAGGTTTTTTTATGGAGCTAAAATTTATTTAGCATTCATTTCCATATAATCAATTGTTAGGTTTGCAAGAGCTTTAACACCTAATACAAATCCACTTTCATCAATAAAGAAATCTGGAGTATGATGAGAAGCAGATGTTTTAGGATCTTTTCCTTTAGGCAAACCTCCTAAAAAAATATATACACCAGGTGCTTTTTCCTGATAATAAGAAAAATCTTCTGCACCGGTTTCGGCAGGCGCCAGAACAATATTTTCTGCTCCAGCAGTTTTTCTTAATGATGGAAGCATTTTTTCTGTTAATTCCGGATCGTTGTAAGTTACCGGATACCGGACGCTGAAAGGAATTTTTACTTCGGCAACAGCCCCTGCACTTTCGGCAGTTTTTGTTGCAATAGTTTTAATTCTTTCAATAAGCATTTTTTCATCGTCTTTACTCAAAGCACGAATAGTTCCCATCATCTCTACCTGCTCGGGAATTATGTTAGAGCGATTTCCGCCATGAATCGAACCAATAGTCACAACACCTGCATTTTCTGTTACGTTTAAATTTCTGCTAACCACCGTTTGCAGATTATTAATAATCTGTGCAGCTGTTACAATAGGATCTACCGAAGCCCAGGGAGCAGCTCCGTGCGCTGATCTGCCTTTTACAATAATCTGCATATCATTAACACTGGCCATAGTTCCACCGGGGTGATACGTAATTTTTCCAACTTCTGTTTGCGCATCTATATGCAAACCAAAAACGGCATCCACTTTCGGGTTTGTCATCACACCTTCTTTAACCATCAGCTCAGCACCTCCTTCTTCACCAAACGGCGGACCTTCTTCTGCTGGTTGAAAAATAAATTTAACAGTTCCCTTGAGATCTTTTTGCATGGAGGAAAGAACTTCTGCCACACCCATTAATATAGCCACGTGTGAATCATGGCCGCAAGCATGCATAACACCAACCTCATTCCCGTTAAATGTTGTTTTAACGGTTGATTTGAACGGAAGATCAACACGCTCAATTACCGGCAATGCATCCATATCTGCTCTTAAGGCTACAACCGGTCCGGGTTTACCACCTTTTAAAATTCCGACTACACCGGTTTTAGCAACTCCGGTTTTTACTTCAAATCCAAGAGATTTAAGATGTTTTTCTATGATTCCGGCAGTTCTGAATTCGTTATTCCCAAGTTCGGGATGTTGGTGAATATCACGACGCCAGCTAATCACTTTTTGTTCGATTTTATCCGCGGAAGCGTTAACACGGGAATTTAAAGCTGCGGTTTGCGAAAATGCAGGCACCGAGATTAACAGCAGGAAAAGTCTGAAAATATTTTTCATATTCTGGTTTTTCAACTAAAATAAGAAATATAAATGTATACTAAAACTTCAGATCATTTACCTGCCGTGACTTGCTTATTTTTATTGAATTAACCATTCTAAAGACGCAATAAATATGGTGTGCCTCATGCAAAAGATAAAACTCAGTCCACATCAAAACAGATAAATTACCATATTGTGCATGAATTCCGGTTCTGATCAATTCACCTGAATCAAGACTGAAAAGTAAATCTGTGATCTTTTTACTTCCCTTTTTAAAGTAACTAAGCAATTCTGCAGGTTCCATTTTGCAGGCAAGCAAAAATTCAGGGTCATTTTCTGCCAGGTAAGGGTCAAAACGTGCGTTAAAAGCTTCCATAATTATATGGATACGGGTTAAAAAAGTATGATTGTATGATGCCAGATGAGCCAGTTGCTGATGAATTGTCCATTTACCCGCATAAATTTCTTTATTCAATTGCTCCCCGGTCAATCCGTCAATTAATTCTTCAAGTACTAAATGTTGATTTTTAAGTCGGCTTTGGGTGGCTTGGGGTAAATTCATATTATAACTCTTTAAAAGGGATATCCATAATCTCAAACTGCTGCCAGTTTTTAAAATCAAAGTGCCACCATTCATTATAAAGAACGGTAAAACCTTGCTTTTTCATTTCAGCAATAAGCAGATCTCTATTTTTAATTACACGATTGGGAAGGTCCATATTATCCGGACTTGCCTCGGCAGCAAAACTGTCATATTCTGTCGGCATTTTTAGTTCTTTGCCGTTTTTTAATTTTATTAAGGTTAGATCAATCGCACAACCACGGTTATGTCTTGATCCTTTTTTTGGATTAGCTACGAAATTTTTATCTGAGGCAATTTCGAAAAACTTAACTGTTACTGAATATGGACGGTAGGCGTCGTATATTTTTAATCCAAGGCCTTGTTTGTTTAATTCTTTTTGAACTGCTGCCAGCGCCTTTGCAACAGGCAACCGGGCGTATGCAACTTCCCTGTCGTACACGGCAATTCCTGTAAAATTGTTTTTTCCCGCATAGCGGATGTCTAGTTTTATCCCCGGAATATATTGCTGAATATTTATGAGCCTATTATTGCTGTCTGCTTTTACACTTGCCTGATATTCTTTTAAGCCGAATACTTTCAATCCATATTGATTCGGTTGCTGAGCAACAGCATTTAAAGATATCAGAAAAAGGAAAAAAGAGAATAATCTGGCCATTAACGATTGGATACAATTAGCAGATCAAGGTCTTTAAAGGGAATTTTAAATTTTTCGGCCAGATCCATATTGGTTAAGTGCCCCTGAAACAAGTAAATAGCGTTTCTTACCCCGGGTTTTTCCCAGGCCACTTTCATTAATCCACCCATTTCTCCAACATCTAAAAGAATGGGGGTAAATATATTTGTAAGTGCATAAGTTGCCGTTCTGGCAACCCGGGAAGCAATATTGGGAACACAATAATGAATTATATCGTATTTTCTGAAAGTTGGATGCGTATGATTGGTTACTTCAGAAGTTTCAAAACAGCCGCCCTGATCAATACTTACATCAATAATAACCGAATTTGGTTTCATTTTGGAAACCGTTTCATCACTTACAATGCAGGGGCTAAAGCCGTGTTTTGCACGAATTGCTCCAATAGCTACATCACAGCTCCAAAGAGCTTTTTGCAACACATTTGGCTGTATCACCGAGGTGAACACACGAGATCCTATATTATTTTGCAACCGGCGTAAGCGGTAAACGGAACTATCAAATACTTTCACTTCCGCACCCAATGCAATTGATGTTCTAGCAGCAAATTCACCAACTGTTCCGGCTCCAAGAATTACAATTTCGGTTGGCGGAACTCCGGTGATGCCTCCCAGCATTAAACCTTTGCCGGCAAAAACATTGCTTAAATATTCGGCAGCAATTAAAACAGAAGTGGCACCAACAATTTCGCTCATGGCCCTAACAACACTCAATACATTTCCTTCATCACGGAAGTACTCAAATGAAAGTGCAGTTATTTTCTTCTTCATCAGCGAGTGCAAAAATTCAGGATTAAGACTTGCCATTTGAAGTGCTGAAAACAGCACCTGACCATTTTTCATCATTCCAACTTCTTCAGTAGTTGGTGGCGCAACTTTAATAATCAGATCGGCTTTATAAACTTCCTTTTTATCGTATTCAATTTTTGCACCTTGTTCGCTGTAGGCGGTATCAGAAAAGTTGGCTCCCAAACCTGCGCCACTTTCAATAACTACTCTATGGCCGTTATTTACAAGTACCGAAACAGATAAAGGTGTAAGTACAATACGGGTTTCCTGAAACGATGTTTCTTTAGGAATACCTATGTAAAGACTATTCTTTTGGCTTTTGGTTTCCAGCATTGCTTCCTGAGGCTGGAATAATGCCTGCTTTGCAATGTCAGATAATTCACTCATCATGTGCGCTGATTATTTTTTGAAATTACAAATTTTTGAGGATGTAAATTATATTATTCATGGATTAAATACTTGTGCTTTAATTATGCGGCTTCCACCTTCAATTTCTTCAATTTCAACTTTGATATAACTATCCGGCCATAAATCTCCGATTTTTTCCGGCCATTCTATTAAGCAATAATTGCCTGAATCCAGGTATTCTTCAAAGCCAATATCATAGGCTTCTTCCTGATTTTTTAATCTGTAAAAATCAAAATGATAAATTAAAGCACCTTTTAACGGATATTCATTTACAATGGAATATGTAGGACTTGAAACAGAATCATGAAATCCTAAAGCTTTGCAAATGGATTTTATAAACGTTGTTTTGCCTGCGCCCATATTCCCAAAAAACAAAAAGATACGTTGCTTATCCGCAAATTTTAATAATTCATCAGCAGCTTCATTTAATTCATCAGGATGATTAGCTTTAAAATTCATGCAGCAAAAATAGTAATACAGTTAAGCTGTGCAATTCCTGATTTTTAAAATTTATCTGGGAGAATAAGTTACAAAAGGAACAATTACCTCTTCTAATGAAACCCCGCCATGCTGAAAAGTGGAGTTAAAGTAGTTTACAAACTGATTGTAATTGTTTGGATAAACGAAATAGCTGTCTTCTTTTGCGAAAATAAAACTTGAACTTAAATGCAGTTTTGGCAACATCGCATCGTGCGGGTTTTTAATATGAAACACATCTTTAGGATTAAAATTCAGGTTTTTGCCTTGCTTATATCTCAAATTTGTATTCGTATTTCTGTCGCCAATTACCTTGCTTGGATGTTTTACACTTATTGTTCCGTGGTCTGTAGTTATAACCAGTTTTATTTTTTTCTGACTTAATTTTTTAAGCGCATCCAATAATGGCGAATGTTCAAACCAGGATAGCGTTAATGATCTGTATGCTGCCTCGTCATTTGCTAACTCTCTGATCATAGCCATATCTGTACGTGCATGCGAAAGCATATCCACAAAGTTATAAACGATTACATTCAGATCATTTCCCATTAAATTATTGAGGTTTTCTGTAACGTCTTTTCCCTGCTCAAAGGTTAAAACTTTATGGTAAGAATATTTGCATTCTTTGCGTAAACTACGTTGAATATTGTCTGCAAGGAATTTCTCTTCATATAAGTTCTTTCCACCTTCATCTTCATCATTCTGCCACATATCCGGAAAACGCTTTTCCATATCAAGCGGCATTAATCCCGAGAAAATAGCATTTCTTGCATATTGAGTTGCGGTAGGTAAAATGCTGTAATAACTATCTTCTTCTTCTAAGTGATAATATTCTGTTAAAATGGAATTGATCATTTTCCACTGATCATATCTTAAATTATCAATCAAAATAAAGAAAACTGGTTTGTTGCTTTCGAGCAGTGGAAATACTTTCTTTTTAAATAACTGATTTGATGTTACCGGACCACTTTCAGGATTTTTTATCCAGCCTAAATAATTCTTCTCAATAAATTTACAGAACTGAACGTTGGCTTCAGATTTTTGCATGGTTAATATCTCATGCATATTAACATCTTCCAGTTTTTCGAGCGAAAGCTCCCAGAAAACAAGTTTTTTATAAACATCAACCCATTCGGAAAAACTCAGGTTTTCATTGAGCGTCATTCCCAAGGTTCTAAAGTCTTGCTGGTAAGCCATTGAGGTTTTCTCGCCAACCAACCGTTTATTGTCGATGAGTTTCTTAATGGTGAGAAGTATCTGTTTGGGATTTACAGGTTTTATCAGGTAATCATCAATTTTAAAACCGATAGCATCTTCCATCATGTATTCTTCCTCGTTCTTGGTAATCAGAACAACCGGTACATCGGGATTTATACTTTTGATCTTTCCCAGTGTTTCAATTCCGGTTAAACCCGGCATATTTTCATCCAGAAAAACAAGATTAAATTTCTCCTGCTTAAACAATTCAAGGGCATCGTTTCCGTTGGTTACTGTTTTAACCTGGTAACCTTTTTCGTTTAAAAATAAAATATGAGGTTTTAAAAAGTCAATTTCATCATCGGCCCATAAAATGGTAATTTCCTGCATTAGTGTAATTTTTAAGTACTATAAAAGATCAGAATCACGATAATGTTCATAATCTCATTAAAATTAACAATTTTTGTGCCTTAGCCTTCCGCATTTGAATAAGAAAAAAATTATTAATGATCCCGTTTACGGATTTATAACAATTCCTTCAGCGCTGTTATTTGATCTGATCCAACATCCTTATGTTCAGAGAATGCGCTATATCAAGCAGTTAGGCATGACACACCTGGTTTATCCGGGTGCTTTACATACCCGTTTTCATCACGCAATTGGCGCTATGCATCTAATGGGTTTGGCTGTAGAAACTTTAAGGGAAAAGGGACATCAAATATCTGCCGAAGAAAAGGAAGCGGTAACCATAGCAATTTTACTCCATGATATTGGTCACGGACCCTTTTCGCATGCTCTGGAGCATACCATTGTGGAAGGAATTTCGCATGAGCATATTTCAGCCTTGCTGATGAAAAACCTGAACTGCCAATTCCACGGTAAAATGGATTTGGCTCTGGAAATTTTCAATAATAGATATCCTAAAAAATTTCTCCATCAGTTGGTTTCCGGCCAGTTAGATATAGACCGGATGGATTATTTATGCCGGGATAGTTTTTTTACGGGCGTTACTGAAGGTGTTATCAGCTTTGACCGCATTATTAAAATGCTGAATGTGGTAAATGATAATCTGGTTGTTGAAGAAAAAGGAATTTATTCTATAGAGAAGTTTTTAATAGCAAGACGATTAATGTACTGGCAGGTTTATCTGCATAAAACAGTTATCGCCGCAGAGCAAATGCTGGTTAAAATTTTAGAAAGAGCAAAAGAGTTAAGCCTTACCGGTCAGGAACTTTTTGCAACACCTAATCTTGCTCATTTTTTAAACAATAATATTACTAACGAAGATTTCAGTGATGATCCGCAGCATCTGGAAAAATTCTCAAAACTGGATGACCATGATATTTTTACATCGGTAAAAGTTTGGTCAGAAAATGATGACCTGATTTTATCTACTCTTTGCCGCCATTTAATTGACCGGAATTTATATCAGGTTGAGATTAGTAACAATCCGCCTGATGTAGAAAATATCAATAACCTGGTGAACGAAGCCATTATTAATTATGATATTGATGATGATGACGCTTCCTATTTTGTTTTTACAGATACTATAAAAAACAATGCCTACAGTGTTGGCCACGGAAGCATTAATTTATTGATGAAAGACGGAACGATACAGGATATTACCGTAGCATCTGACAATTCTAACCTGGAAGCTTTAGCTAAAACAGTAAAGAAATATATTTTATGCTATTTAAAAGAGTTGAAACAAAGCGATATGTAATGTTTCTAACTAGTATAAATGCTAAAACGGGCAGAATTTGTTCGTTAATTAATAACACCTAAATTAGCCGCATGCAATTAACTGCACACCAGATTGGGCTTTTATTGAATGGAACCGTCGAAGGTAATCCCGAAGTGTCAGTTAATCAACTGGCAAAAATCGAAGATGCCGGCGAAGGATCTCTGTCTTTTCTGGCCAATCCACGATACGAGTCATACCTGTACACAACTCAGGCATCTATAGTTGTTATAAATGAATCTTTTGAATTAAGTCATCCGGTTTCGGCGACCCTAATTCGTGTTAAAGATGCTTACAGTTCTTTTTCAGTTTTACTGGAGAAATACAATACCATTAAAATGGATAAAAAAGGGATTGAAGAACCTTCATTTATCCATCCTTCTGCAAAAATTGGCAAAGATGTTTACATCGGCGCTTTCGCATATATTGGTCAGGGAGCTGTTGTTGGAGATTACACCAAAATTTACCCGCACGTTTATTTGGGCGATAATGTAAATGTGGGCGATAACTGCTCTCTTTTCTCGGGTGTAAAAATTTACGCGGATTGCATTTTGCATAATAACATCACAATTCATGCATGTACAGTTATTGGTAGCGATGGTTTTGGATTTGCTCCGCAAGCTGACGGCAGTTACAGCAAAGTAAGTCAGATTGGGAATGTGATCATTGAAGATTTTGTGGAGATTGGTTCTAATACATGTATAGACCGAGCTACAATGGGTTCTACTATCATCCGCAAAGGCGTAAAATTAGATAATTTGATACAGCTTGCCCATAATGTTGAGATTGGTCAGAATACCGTAATTGCTTCACAAACCGGGGTATCCGGCAGCGCAAAAATAGGAGAAAACTGCATTATTGGCGGTCAGGCCGGAATTGTTGGACATATATCTATTGCCAAAGGATCTCAAATTCAGGCAAAATCCGGAATCGGGAAATCAATACTTCAGGAAAACAGAAAATGGGCCGGCGCTCCTGCTATCAGCTTTAATGATAATATGCGGGCTCAGGTTATTTTTCAGCGATTACCAGAATTGCAGAAAAAACTGGAAGAATTACAGCGACAAATAAATGAATTAACAAACGAAGGGATTTAAGCCTTCGCCGAAATTATATCATGAACGTAAAACAAAGAACGATAAAATCAGAAATTACAGTTTCGGGTGTAGGGTTACATACCGGTCAGCCGGTTAGCATGACCTTTAAACCTGCGCCTGAAAATCATGGATATAAATTTAAACGAATTGATCTTCCGGAATCTCCCGTTATTGATGCCGACGTTGACAATGTAACAGATACTTCCCGCGGAACAACCATTTCGCAAAATGGTGCCAGCATCAGCACCGTTGAACACGTACTGGCCGGACTTGTTGGCTTGGAGGTTGATAATGTGATGATGGAGTTGAACGGTCCTGAAATTCCAATCATGGATGGAAGTGCTTTGAAGTTTCTTGAAGCCTTAGAAAGTGTTGGTTTTAAAGAACAGGATGCTGAACGCGAATACTATCATATCCCATACAACATACATTACACTGAACCAGATCGTAAAGTTGAAATAGTGGCCATGCCATTAGACGATTACCGTTTTACTTGTATGATCGATTATAATTCTCAGGTTTTGGGAAGTCAGCATGCGGCGATAACGACCATTTCCGAATTTAAAAAGGAAATTGCTTCCTGCAGAACATTTTGTTTTTTGCATGAACTTGAAATGCTTTTGGAGAATAACCTGATAAAGGGCGGCGACCTGAATAATGCGATTGTTGTTGTAGATAAAAAGGTTGACGAAGCAGAGTTAAAACATCTGGCCGTACTTTTTAACCGGGATGATATTGATGTGGCTAAAGAAGGAATTCTGAATAATATAGAATTACGCCATCAAAATGAACCTGCACGTCATAAGCTATTAGATATGATTGGCGACTTGGCATTAGTTGGGGTTCCGCTAAAAGGTCATATTATGGCGGCCCGCCCGGGTCATGCTGCCAATGTAGCTTTCGCGAAAAAAATAAAAGCACAGATAAAGAAAGAAAGAAGCAAAAAACACGTTCAAACATACGACCCAAACGCAACACCAATTTATGATACGGTTCAGGTGATGGAAATTTTACCTCACCGTCCGCCCATGCTGATGATCGATAAGATCATTGAGTTAACAAAAAGTCACGTGGTTGGAGTAAAAAATGTAACCATGAACGAGCCGTTTTTTGTTGGTCACTTTCCGGATGCTCCGGTAATGCCCGGCGTTTTACAAATTGAAGCAATGGCTCAAACCGGAGGAATTTTAGTATTAAATACGGTTCCGGATCCGGAAAATTATCTAACTTATCTTCTGAAGATTGAAAATGCACGTTTCAAAGAGAAAGTACTTCCCGGCGATACTATCATTTTCCGTTGCGATCTGATGGCACCAATCCGCCGTGGCATTGCACAAATGAAAGGTGTTGGTATGGTAGGCGACAAAGTGGTGGTAGAAGCAGAACTGATGGCATTAATATCTAAAATTGAAGAGAAAGAAGCATGATCCAACCTCTCGCATACATACATCCGCAAGCAAAAATAGCTGACAACGTAGTAATAGAACCATTTGTAACCATCCACAAAGATGTTGAGATTGGCGAAGGAACCTGGATTGGCTCTAGCGTGACAATTATGGACGGAGCACGCATCGGTAAAAACTGTCGTATTTTTCCGGGAGCGGTAATTTCTGCACCTCCACAGGATATGAAATACAAAGGTGAAGCGACAACCGTAACCGTTGGCGATAATACAATTATCCGCGAATGCGTTACCCTAAACCGCGGAACCGCTTTAGATAAAAACACAACAACCATTGGCAAAAACTGCCTTTTAATGGCTTATGTTCATATTGCTCATGATTGCGTTATTGGCGATAATGTTATAATTGCCAACTCGGTACAATTAGCCGGACATATTGAAGTAGAAAATTATGCCTTTATTGGTGGGGCTTCGGCAGTTCATCAGTTTGTTTCTATAGGTGCTCATTCTATTATTTCTGGTGGATCTCTGGTACGAAAAGATGTTCCTCCATATACCAAAGCCGGTCGTGAGCCATTATCTTATGTGGGTATAAATTCTGTTGGCTTGCGCCGGAGAGGTTATACATCCGAACAGATCAATGAGATACAAGACATTTACCGGACCATTTTCTTAAAGAAATTCAATATCAGTAAGGCACTGGATATTATAGAAACAGAACGCGAACCAACCGAGATCCGTGACGAAATTCTGGGTTTCATCCGCAACTCAAACCGAGGTGTAATGAAGGGTTTTGGTAATTCCTGATATTTTAAATCCGGACAATAAATTCATGCAGATAGTTTTAGAAAATATTGGCCGAAGGTTTAATCGTGACTGGATCTTCAAAGAGATCAACTATACCTTTGAATCTGAAAATTCTTATGCAATTTTAGGAGCAAACGGTTCGGGAAAATCTACTTTGCTACAAATAATTGCCGGAAGTTTAACTTCCTCTACAGGAAATGTAATTTATTCTGAAAACTCAAAACACCTTGAGATTGAAAACGCATATCAGCATTTAAGTCTGGCGGCGCCATATCTGGAATTAATTGAAGAATTCACTTTAGAAGAAATTGCTGATTTCCATTTCAGTTTTAAACGCTATCGCGAAGAAATGGATTCTAACGCCTTTTTTGATTTGCTTGCGCTGAAAAATGCCCGTAAAAAATTATTGAAAAACTTTTCGTCAGGAATGAAACAACGCGTAAAACTGGCACTGGCTTTTTGCGCAGATACACCGGTTCTTTTGCTTGATGAACCAACTTCAAACTTGGACCAGCAAGGTACAGAATGGTATTTGTCGCTTATAGAAAGATTCTCTAAAAATCGGTTAGTGATAATCTGTTCTAATCAAAAGCATGAATATGAATTTTGTAATTTCACGCTTGACATTACAAATTACAAGTAAGGCAATTAGAAAAACTCCTCTTTCACAAATAATATTACCAGAATAAAAGTTGAACACATCTTCTCAATTAAGATATTTTTTGTTTAAAAACTATTCCAGAAATATCAAAAACGCCAGCTTTAAACTCCCCAAAAAAATAAATTAATTCCTGATTTTTTTATTCAATTAAAAATCTATCTTTGCGGCACCAAAAGCAGAAGAAATTCACATGGCAAAAGCGTCTGAGGTTAAGAGCGGAAATATTTTACGATTAAACGGAGAATTAGTAACGGTAGAAGAATTTATTCACCGTACGCCTGGTAAAGGCGGTGCCTTTTATGTGGGTAAACTTCGCAATATCAGAACCGGAAAAACTGTTGAAGCCCGTATGGGAACAGACGATCAGGTTGAGATTTGCCGTGTTGAAACTAATGATTACCAGTATTTATATGAAGAAGGCGATTATTATGTGGTAATGGATAACACTACTTTCGAGCAGTTTAACATTCCTAAAGTTCTTTTTGGTGATGCAGCACGTTTTCTAAAAGAAGGCATGAATGTAATTGTATCTCTGGAAAGTGAAGAGCCAATTATGGCGCAGGCACCTACGTATGTAGAGCTTGAAGTTACTTATACAGAACCCGCGGTAAAAGGTGATACTTCTACAAACGCATTAAAAAGCGCAACTGTTGGAACTGATGTTGAAATAAAGGTTCCGATGTTTGTTAACCAAGGCGATAAGATCAAAATTGATACCCGCAATGGAAGTTATATTGAAAGAGTAAAATAAAGATTTTTTTATAGGTTAAAGTTTAAGGTTTAGGTTGATTAGGGCGGTCTCAAATAAAATTGAGGCCGTTTTTTATTTAACACTATTTAAACTTCTTTAATAAAAAGAGTTTTCTATTTTAGCGAGGTGTATAAATCTGCCCTGCGAAAAACCTATCTCGAAAGAAGGAAAAATTTAAGCCGTTCTCAATATTGGGTATTAACTGACGAGCTGTTAGCACAAGTTTCGACAATCAACTGGCAGAAATTCAAAACAGTTCATCTGTTTTTGCCTATCAGTTCGCATAACGAAATTGATACTTTTTCTATTCTGGAATATTTTAAGAAAAGCGAACCACATATACAGATTGTTGTTCCCCGGACCAATTTTGAAAGGATTGAAATAGAGAACATTTTATTCGATCCGGAATACACCATTCTGGGAAGAAATAAATACGATATCCCTGAACCTATTTTTGGTAAAATTATTTCACCTCAGCAAATTGATGTGGTTTTTGTTCCCTTAATTGCTTTTGATCAGCGGGGAAACCGCGTGGGTTACGGAAAAGGATTTTATGACCGTTTCCTCGCGGGATGCAGGCCGGATGTAGAAAAAATAGGCCTATCCTTTTTTGATCCCGTAGAAGAAATTAAGGATATTAATGAATTTGACATTCCGCTGAACGCCTGCATCACTCCGGATAAGATCTGGGAATTTTAATCAGCGAAGCTGACTTTTAATAAAATCAGTTATTAGCGTTGCAATTAATTTCCCTGTAGAAATATCTTCTCTTCCGTCTGATAAATGCGTTGCTCCTTCTGCTATATGAAAATAGAAAAACTGTCTCAATTTAGTTTGACAGATCATTTCCCTAACCTGGTTTACCGTAAATCCGGTTGGAGAAGTGGCACTTGAAAGCACGCCGGCAATTGCATCCAGATCTAATTCTAAGCCACAAATTCCTTCAGTAAAATTCATCGCATCCTGAAAAGCCCGGTCGTAACTGTTATTCTCCCTTATCATCTCATCAAAGAAATAATATCTGACCTGATCTTTCAACGCTGATAACTCATCGATTATATTTTGAGAAGTATAATTTTCCTGCAAACCCACGATGGCATATTTGCCCAGATATTTTTCCTGATAAGCATACCGAAAACCGTTGCCGCTATGACGCCCTTCTAGGGCTCTGAAATCTGTATGCGCATCAATATTGACAACGTTTACCGATTGATTAAACTGCTGAGATAAAGCCCTCAAAATAGGATAACAATTGTTATGGCCTCCGCCAATAATAATTGGAATTTTGCCCGCATTAAATATCAGTTTCAAAATTGCAGTCACGCGGTCATCAATATTATTTACCAGATCACGCAACTGTTCCAGATCATCCGCATGATGGGGATTTAACTCTTCGGCAGCTTTTAATTCTCCCTCAAAACTCAAATGCCCCAGAACGGCCATTTCATTTCCTGAAAATTTTGCAGTGCTCTGTATGTTAAGCAACGCTTTTAAAGCAGGTTCCCAGGCCGTTTCAGCGCCGCCTAAACCAAAATTTGCCCGTACACCAATATCTTCGGGTAGACCCAAAAGAACAAATTTGCAGCTTGAATTTGCCAGATTCTTAAGATTTTCAATAATCTGCAATTTTTCTCCCAGTTTAGTTTCACCTTCGCGGATGGATGTTAATGAAAGTAAATAGTCTTTTGAATAAATCTGTAAGCGTTCCATATTAGTATATTTTGCCGTTTAAAATTACCTGATCAATTAGATTTGAACCAAAAGAATATGGCAGAAAAGCCAGGGAAGGAATTTTTTTAGTGATGAAGAAATTGGCTTTTTTCCCTTTGGAAATACTTCCGTACATATCATTTAATTCCATCGCTGCTGCGCCATTTAAAGTTGCCGCATTCATTGCCTCTTCCGGAAGCATTTTTAGTCGCATACAAGCCAGAGCTACAACCAGGTTCATATTTCCCGAAGGTGTAGAACCGGGATTATAATCGCTTGCCAAAGCTACCGCGATATTATTGTTGATAAGAGTTCGGGCATCCGCAAATGGAATTCCCAAAAACAAAGAACATGAAGGCAGCAAAGTGGCTATTGTTTCAGAATCTGCCAGACATTGAATTGCTTTTTCATCCATCACTTCTAAATGATCTACTGATAAAGCCTCGTGTTTTACACTTACTTCAACAGCTCCGCTGGAGGATAACTGATTTGCATGGATTTTAGGTTTCAAACCATATTTAGCGGCGGCTTCTAAAACCCGGGCAGTTTCATCCACAGAGAAAAATCCCTGCTCACAAAAAGCGTCGGCATAATCAGCCAAACCTTCATCGGCTATGGCCGGAAGCATTTTATTAATCAAAATATCGAGATAACCTTCATGATTAGATTTATATTCTTTGGGATAAGCATGCGCTCCTAAAAAAGTTGCTTTAACGGGAATTGGAGCTTTTTCTCTGATTCGACGAATAACCCGAAGCATCTTTATTTCGCTTTCAAAAGTAAGTCCGTAGCCACTTTTTATTTCAATAGCGCCAGTGCCTAATTTAATAACATCTTGTAAACGATTATAAGCGCTCTCAAACAATTCATCTTCTGATGCATGAGCAAGTTTAGCTGCGGAATTTAGAATCCCACCACCGGCTGCCGCAATGTCTTCATAAGATTTCCCCTGAATTTTCATAACGAACTCTTCTTCGCGGCTTGCCGCAAAAACCAAATGTGTATGTGAATCGCACCAGGATGGAATTACAAATTTTCCACTTGCATTTATTTCTGTTAAATCATCTCCAAATTCAGGCACTAAATCCATTGAACCAAAATCCTTAATCAGATCATTTTCAATTAGCAGCCATGAATTTTCTAACACAGGGAAATTGGCCATTTCGCTTCCGCGGAGAATTTTTGTTCCCGAAGGATGTAAACCGGCCAGACCTTTAATGTGCGTAATCAGCAATGAAGACATTCCCGAAGATACAGGATTGCATTTATTTTTTAGAATTGAAGCTCCAGTAAAACCGGACAATGATCAGAATGGCGGGCTTCAGGCAAAATTGCGGCCCGTTTTAAATTACCCCGCAAGCTTTCCGAAACCATATTATAATCGATACGCCAGCCCAGGTTTTTGCCTCGTGCTCCAGCACGAAAACTCCACCAGGTATAATTATGAGGTTCTTCATTAAAATGACGGAACGAATCTATAAAACCGCTTTTAACAAAAGTTTCCATCCATTGGCGCTCTTCCGGTAAAAATCCGGAAGAATTTGCATTTGATTTTGGGTTATGAATATCTATCGCCTTATGGCAAATATTTAAATCGCCGCAAATTATCAGATTAGGAATTTCTAATTTTAAGCGGTCTATATAATTCTGAAAATCATCTAAAAACCTGAACTTAAATTTCTGTCGCTCGTCACCACTCGATCCGGAAGGAAAATATGTGCTCATCACCGA
>JBBRCI010000049.1:0-21947 GCA_038204935.1 Sphingobacteriales bacterium
TACCAGCACGTATATTTATGGTTTTTACAAGGGAAAAATGACTTTCTGGGAGCCAATGTTCACCCGGGCCTTTTTACTAACAAAACCTAGTTTTTCTGCCGCAGTGAAACAACCCTCAGAATTTCAGAAAGCCGGTTATTATCCTAAAAATTATAAAATTTGGTTCGATGACAGCAAAAAGGAATATGTTATTGAAGTTAATGAATTAACCTACCATGCTGCCAGTAATTAATAGAATACCTTTTTTTAAGAAGAAAGATTAATATTTTTTTATACAATTGATAAATGAAATTGTATAAATTTGAGCATAAATAAAAACCTCGACAATGGACTGTCGAGGTTTGTTTATCACCAGGAATACAAAGCTGGGATAATTTGTGGTTGCATTTTCACTCTTACAAATGAATGATTCATGTTTCCGACTGTAAAGAGTATAGATAAGCTATACGAACGCAAATTCCATACTTTGATAAACTAAACCTCTCATAACGAACTGAGAGTAATTTAACTTAGCAATTGAGATAAAGAGGAGCATTTAGCTCCTTTTTTATTAACTCAAAAATACATTTTTTAAAAACATGAATTATGAGATTGGCATTAATGTTGAAAAATGCCAAAAACTATCAAAATAATCACCGTATTTTTATCATAACGTTAAACCACCGGAAGCTTCAATGCGCTGTCCGTTGATCCAGCCGGCATCATCAGAACACAAAAATGCGATGACTCCACCAATATCTTCCGGCCCTCCTACTCTCCCTAAAGATGTAATTGAAGAAAGATAACCTTTCATTTGTGGATTGTTCCTGATAGCGGCATTGTTAAAATCCGTTTCAACAGGTCCCGGAGCAATTACATTTGCCGTAATTCGCCTTGGCCCCAATTCTTTAGCGAGATATTTTGTAAATGTTTCTATCGCTCCTTTCATCGATGCATAAATTGAATATCCGGGCACGGCGCTTCTGGTTGAGCCTGAAGAAACGTTAATGATCTTTCCACCATCATTTAAAATGGTTAAAATCTTCTGCGTCAGAAAATAAACTCCTTTAAAATGGATATTCATAAGTTTATCGAAATCCTCTTCTGTAGATTCTGCAAAAGGAATTGTAGCCCCAACGCCGGCATTATTTACCAAAACATCCAGCTTCTCTATGTTCCATTTATCTTTTAAAAGCCGCTTAATATCTTCTACAAAATTATCAAGAGAAGAAATATCAGACATGTCCAGCTGAATACTAGCGGCTTTACTACCGGCAGATTCAAGTTCTTTGATAACAGTATTGGCTTCGTCTTTTTTTGTTTGATAAGTTAGAATTACATCAAATCCTTTTTCAGCTAATCTTAAAGCTGCATTTTTTCCTAAACCGCGACTTCCGCCGGTTATTAAAACTATTTTATTCATCAGAATTTTAGCGTGTGTTTACAATTTATAATGAGAAAACGGACAACTATGTTTCAACCAAATAAATTATGTCACTGAATTAAACATGAATAAATCCGGAATGGGAAGACTCCCTAAAAACTATTGTGCTGAATTTGCGAAACGCGTTTTACCATCTTCAATAGCTTCATAAATCGCATCCTGAATTCTTGGACGAATCCTTAAACTATTCAGCTTGTTGGTTGCCGATGGGTACACTCTGTTTGAAAGGAAAATATAAACTAGCTTTTCTTTAGGATCTACCCATACGCAAGTGCCCGTGTAACCTGTATGCCCGAAACAATCCGGAGAGGCATCGCTGGAAGGATATCCGCTGCCGTTGCCCCGATCAAAACCTAAACCACGACGGCTAACGTTTGATTGCTGTGAGGTAAACAACTTCACAGTTTCGGGTTTAAAATATTGTACACCACCATAAGTTCCGCCGTTTAACAACATCTGGTTCAAAATAGCCAGATCATTGGCGCTTGAAAATAATCCGGCATGACCGGAAACACCATTAGCCATAGAAGCGCCCGAATCATTTACATATCCCTGTAAAAGGGTTTTCCTGAAATAGGTATCGCGTTCGGTGGGAACAATTTGATTTTTTGAGAAATGATTTAAGGGATTAAATCCGGCAGTACGCATTCCTAAAGAGGTATAAAATTCTTTGGAAACATATTTATCAAGAGAAGTTTGAGTTTGATGCTCGATAATTTCCTTCATCATGTACATGCTGATGTCGCTGTAAACATACTCGCCACGTGTTGGAAGTGGTGTATTCAGCATTTTCTGCCACATTACATCATGGTAATAATTGTTGCGCAAGTAATAATTTTCGGCAAGTTTTACTGAATATAAACCGGATGAATCTGAACTGTGATCTGCCGGTTTTAAATAACTGAAAAAGTCGAGATTTATAAAACCGGCCTGGTGTAATAAAACATCGCGAACAGGAATGGTATTTTTATTACTGTTACGAACATCTTCCAGATAAGTTCCTAAACCGGCGTTCAGATCAAGCTTTTGCTGTTCGTATAACTTCATCGCGGCAAGCGTAGTTGCGGCCACTTTTGTTACGGATGCCAGATCATAAATATCATCTGTTTTGGTTGGCATATCACCATCATAAGTATGAGAACCGTACGCTTTATTAAAAATGACATTGCCATCTTTAACAACCATTACAACAGCACTTGGTGTGGCATGATTGCGGATAGCTTCCAAAACAATGTCATCAATTTTACTCAGTTTAGCAGAGCTGATTCCAATATCTTCTGGATTGGCATATTTTAATCTGATTTTCTCGGTATTAAAGCCAGCTCCATATGTGAAATTGGAACTCACGTTTTGCATCAATCGTCCGGATGCATTTTCTCCTCCAAATATAATTTCAGCACTTCTGCGTGAAGCATCCAAAGACTCCAGAGGATTCCAGATGATGGGCGAAGTAATGGTATTTAAAGCTTGCAAAGCCGCTACATTGCCAAAACCAGCAATAATAACTTCATGTTGCTTTTGTGCTTCCTCAATAAATTTCAGCGTTTCGGGAAAAAACAAAGTTTGAGCAGTAACCTGAATTATTAAAGTATTGTATTGTGCTAAAGCACCAGAACTTTTTACAGCATTAAAATCAAAGCTCTTTACTTCATCATAATTTTTCAGCATTGAATCAAATTCCTCTGACTCTGAAGAACCAATGTTAATGCTGGCAATTTTGCGATAGGCAAGATCATGAAAAGGAATGGAGCCCGACTGATTATTAAGAAGAACGGGCAAAGTGGAAGGGTCAATTTTTTTAGAAGGATCGGGATTAAATCGCTTTTTCTCTCCGGTTTTAAAACCGGCAAATACGAAAAATAAAAATACAACTGTTGTTTTAAACAGAACGTTTACTGCAGATTGTTTAATTCCCAAATTTTCCCCTTTTTTAGATAGTTAAACGATAAAATAACTTATCAAGTACTATTTTACTTCATAATCAGCAATTAGTTTCAATTAATCTGATTCTAATCTAATTTTAACATATTATCTGTATTCCGGATTCGGATTTCCATGATCAGATTTGTCCCATTCTGAACGGACATTTCCATGAGCAGGAAATCCTTTTTTAAGCATTTTGGCCAGATGCATTAAATTCCAGGTCATAAATGTGGTATTGCGTGTTGTAAAGTCATTTTCCAGGCCACCGGAATTTTTATCCAGGTAAGATGGTCCCGGCCCGGCCTCACCAATCCAACCTGCATCTGCCTGCGGGGGAATAGAATATCCCAAATGCTGCAAACTGTATAAAATATTCATGGAGCAATGTTTAATTCCATCTTCATTTCCGGTGATGATGCAACCTCCAACCTTATTATAATAAACATATTGCCCCTGTTTATTTAATTTTGAGGAACTGGCATATAAGCGTTCAATCACCAAACTCGCCACAGATGATTTATCACCCAGCCAAATTGGGGTACCAATAATTAAAATATCAGCATTCATTGCTTTTTTCTGAATAGAAGGCCATTCATCCGTTTTCCAGCCATGTTCGGTCATATCCGGTTGCACCCCAAAAGCAATATCATGATCTACTACCCGAACCATTTCGGTTTTTACAGAATTAGCTTCCATAATCGTTTTAGACATCGACATCAAACCTTCAGTATTTGATATCTCCGGAGATTTTTTCAAGGTACAGCTCAAAAACAAGGCGCTGAGATCAGAAAAATCTGTTTTATTTTCTTTATTCCATTTTTCCTGGATACTATTGAGTTTAAAATTCATAGGGTGGGATTTTTTATAAGATAGGCAAGCTAAGGCTATAATCAAAAAATCAATTAAATAAAATGAGAGCAGCTAAATTATTTAATAATCTAAATATTTCTTCTTCAGATTTTAAACCTGCAAATGCGGCAAGCGAGAGAAAAAATTGTTATATGGGAGAAATTTTTTAGGTGAATAATTAGGCTGATATAGACAGGCTTTTAAGAGTCGAGTACAGGAAGGGTAAAGATGAATGTAGAGCCTTTCCCCAATTCACTTTCTGCCCAAATGGTGCCATCATGGCGTTTTATGATCTCGGAACTGAGATACAATCCAATTCCAAATCCACTGATACCATGCATATGATCTCCTTTTACACGATAATATCTGTCAAAAAGTTCAGGTATATCATCTTTACTGATTCCCATCCCTTCATCTTTTACACTAAAGTATGCTAACTTATCTTTGGTGATACAGGCCAAATGAATAGTTGACCCTTTGGCAGAATATTTAAAAGCATTTGAGATTAGATTACTAATTACATGACCTATTTTATCCTTGTCGGCATAAATCATGGTTCTTTCCACAGGTGCGAAAATGACATTATGAGTTTCGTTAGTTGATTCGAGGTCCTCCTCCGTTTCCTTCGCTAGCAAGGCCAGATCAAAATCCTTTTTATCTATATGAATTTTGCCCGATTCAAGTCTGGAAACGTTTAAGAAACCGTTAATCATCTCATTCATTTTACCAATCTGACTGTTTGCCTTTTCCAGAGCTACCCTGGTAAATTCATCATCGTTTTTCTGCGCTTTATTTAATAATATTTGCATATAAGCGCTTAGTGAAGTTAGTGGAGTTTTCAGCTCATGGCTAACCATCCCTATAAAATCATTCTTACGCTGATCATCCTGCTTTTGCTCGGTAACATCTATACAGGAGTTGATATATCCTGCAAAAGCACCGTCGGGGTTATACCGAGGCCGACCGGTTGCCAAAAGCCATCCGTAATTTCCTGTTTTATTCAGTATTCTGAATTCCTTGGTAAAGGGAACTTGTTTCTTAAAAGCAGTTAAATATAAGTTTAAAAATGCATCCTTATCGTCAGGATGAATCAAATCCGCCCAGCCAAAATCAAGCAATTGAACTTCCGGCCTGCCGGTTAAACGGGTCCAGGCCTCATTAAAATAAATTTCCTTACTGGTTTCATCACCAACGGAAATTAGAATATCCGAGCCATCAGCCAGGGTTCGAAATCTTTCTTCACTTTCTCTGATCAAATCCAGCGAACGCTGTAATTCTAATTTTGATATATTTAATTCCTCATTAGCAGAATGCAGTTCTTCATTAGTAACGGTCAGCTCTTCTTTAATGGAAGTGACAAGTAAGTAATTACATTCTCCTGTCTCTTCCAGAACCGGAATAATTTCTAGCATCCACCACATCGCAACAAATCCCTTTTTATCCGGAGAGGGAATATTGTAAGAAATAGGCGGCATATTAACAGCTTGCTTATTAGTTGAAGCCTTGTTTAAGGCTTCAACCAAAAGCTTACCAATTCCGGGTCCGGTCTCGTCGTTGTCAAAAGCTTCCCACAGCGACATACCCTCCACTGGTCTATTTTGAATACCTGTGGCAATTTTATATGCTTCGTTATACTTAAAAATAATAAAATCTGGATCTGCCTTTAGAATAATTCTGGGTACTTCTGCATTAAAGAGAGTATTGAAAAAGGAACTGTGAAAAAAATTCATTTAAAGGACAGAGTTGTTAAATACTTGTTTTCAAAGGTAGTGTAAAATCAATTCATAAATTTTCTTATAGATCGAATAAACCATTTAATGATAAAAATCATTTTCTTAACTGGTCATAATTTCATAATTTATATAAACTGTGTTGTAACCAGACGTTTTTAACACCACTTTCCAGTGAAGTTTTCATCAACACATTTATTTAAAACAGGAAAGAGCTTTAAAGCAGCAGATTGTAATTTTGAGATTCCGATGGAAATTTCACCTTTACAATGAATACCTTTAAAAAATCGATCTGGTATTCTATATTAAAAATGAAAGAACAAACTAAACTCATCCGCAACCAATCGGCACGCTCTTTTAACCGCGAACATTCTGTGCCACTCTATTTAACCTCCAGTTTTATATTTGATAATGCAGAACATGGCCGGGCTATGTTTGCCGAAGAAGTAGAAGGCAATTTATATTCACGCTACTCAAATCCAAACACCACAGAACTGATCAATAAAGTTGCGGAAATGGAGGGCGCCGAAGCGGGACTGGCCTTCTCATCAGGCATGGCAGCAGTATTTGCTTCTATTGCCGGACTGCTAAAAAGTGGAGATCATATTGTGGCTTTTCGTTCTGTTTTTGGTTCTACCCACCAGTTATTTACACAATTGCTACCGCGATGGGGTATTACCGCAACGTATGTGGATGCATCAAAACCGGAAGATTTTGAAAAAGCTATCCTACCGGAAACGAAGATGGTGTTTCTGGAAACGCCTTCAAATCCAGGGCTGGAACTGGTAGATCTGGAATGGTTAGGCAAACTCAAAGAAAAATACAATTTCATACTGAACGTAGATAATTGTTTTGCCACACCCTATCTGCAAAAACCAATCTCCTTTGGCGCCGACCTGGTGAGCCATTCGGCCACCAAATACATGGACGGACAAGGACGAGTTCTCGGCGGTTTGTTGGTAGGACGTGCAGATTTGATGAAGGAACTGATGTTTTTTATCCGCCACACCGGACCGGCCATGTCGGCCTTTAACGCATGGACCATTTCTAAAAGTCTGGAAACGTTAACCCTTCGTGTTGATCGCCATTGCAGCTCGGCACTAAAACTTGCCGAAGTTCTGGAATTAAATAAAGAAATAGAAGAAGTACGATATCCTTTTCTGCCCTCCCATCCTCAATACGATCTGGCAAAAAGACAAATGAAACAGGGCGGTGGCGTGGTTACTTTCACGCTGAAAGGCGGTGCCGAACGTGCCATCAAATTTATGGATGCCTTAAAAATGATCTTGCTGAGTCCCAACCTTGGCGATTCCCGTAGCATTGCCACACATCCCACAACGACTACGCATTCAAAATTATCAGAAGAAGAACGTGCCCAGCTTAAAATTTATCCGGGCACCATCCGGATTTCCGTAGGACTGGAAGATTCGGAAGATATTCTGGAAGATGTAAAGCAGGCGATTGAGGTTTCTGCTGCTTAGGAAGTGTGGCAAACTTCTTAATAATTTTCACTTACACCATTCTCTGAATTTCTTAAGAAAATTACGATAATACAAGATCGAAAAAGCAATAAGAAACAGGCAAGTCAAAAAAGTGATTTTTAAATTACTGGTTTAATTCAAATTCTGATGCTGCCAAACATTTTTACCTTTAGTTGGTTCTGCCTAGATGAATTATAAATCTGTACTCTTTTTAAAATTTTCCTTTTCTATTGTTTGATTAACTGGTTTCTACAATCCTTTGTGCGGTCATGCTGAGCTTGTCGAAGCATAGACCGGTTAATTATTTCCAATACAGAAATGAGTAAACTTTAAAATCCTGTTGATAAAAAGAGTACTTCGTCCCGCTCATAGCCACGGGGGCCTAGTAACTTTTTTCGTTTTTTTATTTGTCTTTTAACGTCACTTTAGAGACAGCTTCGCTTAATCCTTTTGATTGCCCAAAAGAAAGTATGCAAACTTACCTTCCGGCAGGCAGGGAAAAGGGCACAAAATCCGGTTTAATTAAATGATCCTCATCACAATTTGGAATAACAAAGTTTTTAATGGCAAAAATTTTGCTTGTATCTGCCGACTAAGCGGATATAGTTTTTATTAACTAGTGGCGGAGAATTAACTTACAGACTATATATGATATTAACCACTACAAATAGCTATTCCCTCTAAAGAAATTAAGGATTATGAAAAAGCTAATTATTTTTGATTTAGATGGAACATTGGCACAAAGTAAATCGGCTATAGACCATGAAATGGGTCAACATTTAAGCCAGCTACTTCAAATTGCTCGTGTGGCTATCATATCCGGAGGCGACTGGCCACAATTTCAAAAACAGGTTTTGAATCATTTACCTGCTGGCTATCTAACACACAAGCTATTTATACTACCTACCTGCGGCACCAAATTTTATCAATATAAAAAAGGTTGGAAGAAATTATATGCCGAGAATTTTAGTGATGCTGAAAAAAAGAGAAGCATCAATCAACTAAACCAGGCAGTTCAAGAATCAGGGATTGATATCCAAAAAACATGGGGAGAGCAAATAGAGGATCGCGGAAGCCAAATCACCTTCTCGGCATTGGGACAACATGCCCCACTACAGGAAAAAAAGGAGTGGGATAATGATTTTGCCAAACGTAAAAAAATCAAAGTCATATTAGAGAAATCTCTGAAAGATTTCTCTGTCGCGATGGGCGGTACTACTTCCATAGACATTACTAAACCCGGTATTGATAAAGCGTATGGCATCCATAAACTTCATCAAATACTGGAGATTAACATTTCGGACATGATATTTATTGGGGATGCCTTATTTGAAGGTGGAAATGATCATCCGGCAAAGGAAACAGGCGTAGCTTGTATTCAGGTCAATAATCCGGAAGAAACCAAAAGAGTAATCGAAACCATTATTACCTGTTTAGACGGCAAATTATAAAAGCAAAAACCATGATTCCATTCAAACTACAACGCATCTGCACCATTATGGAACCCGAACCGGGTAATGAGCTGGAACAAGAAGGTGTTCTAAATCCGGCGGTAACACGTGGCCCGGATGGTTCGCTTTATCTTTTTCCGCGTTTGGTATCGAAAAACAATTATTCCCGAATCGGTATAGCAAAGGTGAAATTTAATGAGGCTGGAGAACCAATTGGAGTGGAACGTTTGGGCATTGCTTTAGAGCCGGAAGCAACCTACGAAAAGCGTCCCAACGGAGGAGGTGGATGCGAAGATGCAAGGGTGACTTTTGTAGGTCCTTTACAATATTACATCATGACTTATACCGCCTTTGGCCCTGATGGACCACGTATTGCAGTGGCCCGTTCAAAAGATTTATTTAAATGGGAACGTTTGGGACTGGTACGATATCTTCCCTACAAAGGCATAGATTTTAATGGTATTAATAACAAAGATGCCAGCGTTTTTCCGTTCAGCATTACGAGTCCCAAAGGTCACGCTTCGATAGGTATGCTGCACCGCCCGCTTTTTCCGGGTAGTACGCCTGAAGAAACGGTTAAAGATAGAGAGAGTCGCAAAATAGATTCGCATAAAGAAAGTATCTGGATCTCTTATTATAATTTTGGAGAAGACATCACCTTTCAATACGCTAAGTTTACATCCAATCACCGTCTGGCTATTCCGGTTGAACCCTGGGAAAACTTGAAAATTGGGGCCGGGGCACCGCCTTTGTTAACCAAGCATGGTTGGCTAATTGTTTACCACGGTGTGCATAAATTGGAGGGATCAATACCTTCCAAACCAAAATTATGCTATTCGGCAGGGGTTATGATACTTTCTGAAAAGGACCCTCAAAAAGTAATTTACCGTTCGCCTGAGCCTATATTAACTCCAAAATTACCAGAAGAGACCATTGGAACTATAGCGAATGTGGTTTTCCCGACAGGTGTAGATTGTCGCAACGATATTGGCCAGCCCAACAGAATAGATGTTTACTATGGAATGGCCGACAAACGGATTGGGGTAGCAAAAATGGAAATTCCAGATGTGTTACCTGATTTAAACATTTGAAAAATAAATTAATAAATTAAACAACACGATTAAACTTTTTGAATTTTAAGGATCCTGTTTAAAAATCAGGCTTAACATATCATATAATTTTGGATGCATGCGCTGGAATTTTTCGGGTTTTTCAAAAAAGTACTCTGAGGCTACGGCCAAAAATTCAGCCTCGTTGGTTAATGCGTAAGGATTAATGTCAGATTTTCCTTCTTTTATACGATACATTTCCTGATGCATCATTTTTAGCCAGGGAACAACATATTCATGAGCTAACAGGTTTTCTGGAACACCATCTGTGGAACCGTCTGATTTATCTAACAGATGAACAAATTCATGTATGGTAGTATTCTCTTTTCCTGACGAAATTGAAAACCCTTTTTTCAGCGCTTCCCGGGATAATAGCATCTGCCCGTTTAAATACCCCGTACCAACCATACCCTGAATACTTCGACTCTCCCCAACAAACTGAAAATCTTTATCGAAAGTGTCCGGGTACAGTATTACGTTAGTCAGGTTTTTATATTTCCATTCGGGAAAGCCAAAAATGGGAATAATAGCGCTGGAGGCAATCATGACTTTGTCAGTGTCTGTTATGCTTGTCCCCACTCCTTCTATCCGAACATGATTTAGAAATTCATTAACCAATTCTTCAAATTTGTTTTTATTGTTTTTATCTAACTTTTGATAAAAATCAACCTCCTGGTTAAGTATAGCATCATAATTTAATGATGTGGGATTATTGACTGTAACAGGCCGCTTTTTCTTCCAAAATAAAAAATAGCCAAATACAATTATGATAAGAATAATAATCGAAAGAGTCATAGCACTAAATTACTCACATTTTTCTTTAAGAAAACAACCAAATAGACCACCCCCCATCTTGATAAAAAGACCAAGTGATTTGTTTACGGGAATTACAAATCATTACCTATAATTTATACAGAATAAACAAAGTTGCTAGGACCTTGTTATAAATATCATTTTGGATAAATATTAAAAGCAATGGCAGATTCAACAACCGACACAAATTTCGATAACAAAACGTCCGGGAGCAATATCTCAGTTTGGATAGATTCAGTAAAGGCTCCGGATTTTGCACCCTTACAGGAAAATATAGAAGTAGATACTGTAGTAATTGGTGCAGGCATTGCTGGCATAACTACAGCTTATTGCCTTACACAGGCTGGGAAAAAAGTAGTACTGATTGAAGATGGCTTGCCCTGCAGTGGTGAAACTGGCAGGACAACCGCTCACATAGTTAATGCTCTGGATGATTTTTACAGCGACCTTGAAAAAATGCACGGTGAAGATAATGCAAAGCTTGCTGCCGAAAGTCATACAGCTGCTATAGAATTTATTGAAAAGACCATTGCCAAAGAAGGGATCGACTGTGAATTTACAAGATTGACAGGCTACCTATTTCTCCACCCAAGCGATAAACTTAAAACGCTTCAGGATGAGCATGCAGCCACAAACAGGGCAGGAATAAATACTACCCTGATTGATAACGTTCCCGGTATTCCTTATGAGCAGGGTCCTGCTTTACTGTATCCGAACCAGGCCCAATTTCATCCTACAAAATATTTATATGCACTACTTGAACGCATAATTGACAAGGGAGGCAAAGTATATGCACACACCCATGCAGAGGAAATAAAAGAGGGACTGGTAACTGCAAATGGCTTTTCTATCAAAGCAAATAACATAGTAGTTGCAACCAATACGCCTATCAATAATTTATTTACCATACATACCAAACAATATGCTTACCGCACGTATGTGATTGCTGCGCTGGTTCCAAAAGGGGAAGTTGAATTGGCATTGTGGTGGGATACCGGCGATCAGGATAGTACGTGGGTGAGCATCCCATATAATTATGTTCGTACACAGGCATACAATGATACTTATGATCTGCTGATAGCGGGTGGCCAGGACCATAAAACCGGACAGGCTGATACAGAAAATATTTCGCAGGAAGAACGATACAATAACCTCGAAGACTGGGCTCGACTGCGTTTTCCTATGATGACAGAGGTTGTTTATAAATGGTCGGGGCAGGTAATGGAACCAGTGGATAGTCTTGCATTTATCGGTCGTAACCCCGGCGATAATCACATTTATATTATTACCGGAGATTCTGGGAATGGTATGACACATGGAACAATTGGCGGAATACTGGTTTCTGACTTGATTATGGGTATTGATAATCCGTGGCGAAAGCTGTATGATCCTGCAAGAATAAGTCTGAGTGCCACAGGTGATTTTCTAAAGGAATCTGGGAATATGGCAGCTCAATATGTTGACTTTTTGAAAAAAGGTGACATACAATACGTAAAGGATTTAGCACCAAACGAAGGAGCCGTTTTGAATATAGGGTTACATAAAGTAGCTGCATACAGAAGTGCGGAAGGAAAACTAAATGCCTATACTGCAATTTGCCCGCACCTGGGTTGTGTATTGCAATGGAACTCTGACGAAACATCTTTTGATTGTCCCTGTCATGGTTCCAGGTTTACCAACGAAGGTGTTGTAATAAACGGACCTGCTTTGACCGATTTAAAACGCTTTGAGATAAAGGATGAATAATTAAATGGGTGTTGGAACCATTGCTAAGGTTCAAGACAATGAAAATGCACCCTACCTTTAAATACATTCGAATTTAGATACCTGGTTCATTACCAAAACATTTAAAATTTGATTTAACTTATCATCCGCAAACGTTCTTTGTCCTTGCTCCTGTTCCCGGAAAAAAATATGTTCTACTCTCGTCTTTCTGCCAACTCGCTGTTTAAGACCAGCCTGTTTTCTCTTCTCCAATCGTCCTCGTTTCTAACTAGTATGTATGAGAAAAATATTTATAATACTTGCAATCAAAAATATAAATATCCTGCACTGGTTGGAAAAAATTAATAAACATGCTACAACATTTTCGGTTATAGATCAGATATATGGACGAAAAACTAATACGAATTATTGGTCTTATTGCCGGAGTTATGACTACTTCATCATTAATCCCACAATTAATAAAAACATTAAAAACGAAAGAAGCCGAAGATGTTTCGCCTTATATGTTTTGGATGCTGGTTACCGGAACAGGTTTGTGGACGTATTACGGAGTGTTGAGAGACGATCTGCCCATCATTATTTTCAATGCATTCTCTGTAATACTGAACATTTTCATGCTGGTTCTGCGAAATATATATGGCAAGAATAGTAATATTGATTAGGAGAATATTTCATGATGCTTCTTTGCACCATTGTGGGCAGATGGAAATCCCTACAGTGGAAACTGCCCGGCAAATCATTTTTAAATGTGGTAAGTGTTAAGTACAATCTTAAGCTACATCTTCCAGATAAAAGAAAAAAGTCGAGCCTTCGCCTACAGTACTATTCACTTCAATTTTACTATCGTGATATTTTAAAATTTCAGAAACTAAATATAGACCTATTCCGAAACCAGAAACTGTTTTGAACTTTTCATTTTCAACTCTGTAAAAACGATTAAAGAGCTTTTCCTGATCCTTTAAACTAATTCCATCACCTTCATCCTGCACATAAATTTTCAATGCCTGGTCAACCTTCTCACAACCAACAGTGATTAAGCTTCCGGTAGCTGAGTACTTAACAGCATTGGTTATCAAATTCACCAGAACCTGGCAAATCTTGTCATTGTCGACTTCAATTTTTGCTTCTTCGCAATAAGATAATTTAATAGGATGAGTGTTGTTTATCATTTGGGCATCGGCAACAACCTCCTTTAACATAGTACTTACATCAACCGTCTGTTTCTGTAGCTTAAATTTCCCTTCTTCTATACGGGTGAGATTTAAAAAATCACTGATCATAGAAGACATTTTACTCGTTTGAGAATCTGCCCTGGTTAATGCTTTAATTGTAAATTCGTCTTCATTCTTTTTGGCTTTTGCAAGCACTATCTGCACAAAAGATTTTATAGTAGTAAGGGGCGTTCTAAGCTCGTGGCTAATAATAGCAATAAAGTCGTTCTTTCTAAGCTCATCTTGTTTTTGCTTCGTTATATCCAAAACTGAGCCTATAAATCGTATCGGTTTATCGGCTTCATCAAAAAATACTTTTCCCTTTGCCTTAATCCAGCGTAGTTTTTTATCTGTCTGGCTTACGGTGCGGTATTCAACATCATAATCGCCACCACTCAAATTTATATCGAAAGCTTCGTCAATAATTTTATTAATCCGGTCGCGATCCTCATCGTGTAAACCAGTCAGGAAGCTATCTTCATAGGTAACCGGTCCATCATGATATATTCCAAATAATTCTCTGCAACGTGGGTCCCACATCATTGTTCCGGCTGTCAGATCCATATCAAAGGTACCTAGTTCAGCCGATTGAGTAGCTAGTCTGAGATGCTCTTCCTTTTCAATGATAAGCCGCTCATTTTTTTTAATTTCCGTTATATCTCTGGCAATTTTTGAGATACCGATAAGCCGACCTTCGGAGTCTTTTACAGGCGATATTTTTAACGAAAGATCCAGCACCTTGTTCTCCTTAGTTAACACCTGTTTTTCGAAGGGTTCGATGTGTTCACCGGCTCTCAGTATTTTTAAAATGTTTTGTTGATCATCCAGATGGAAAGCGAATATTTTATAAGCCGGTTGACCCATAACTTCTTCTGAGCTGTAACCAAAGATTCTTTCTGCGGACTTGTTCCAACTCGAAATGGTTAGTTCAAGTGAAATGCCAATGATGGCATCACCGGAAGATTCCACAAGAGCAGCGAGTTTAGAGCTTTCCTGGTTCACTTTAGTTATCTCCTGATTCTTGATCTCAATCTGCTCCAGCATGTGATTAAAAGCATCAGTAAGAGAGCCCAGCTCGTCATTCCCTATTTTAACGGCCCGAATTGAATAATCTCCTTTCTCTGAAATATTCCTGGCTGTCTTTTGAAGAGATATTATCGGAATAGATATCACCCTTTGAAAAATTGTGGAAGCGAAATATCCGAAAAACAAGGTGCCAGCAATAAGCAACAAAGCAACAATAATATTGAACCGAACCTGAGAATACAATTCTCGCATGCTTGATTTAATGTAAAAAGTCCCCAAATGAAGCTCTTTCTGATTAACCGCTTGAAAACCTTCAATAGAGCCGTTCTTAAAGGAGAAGCCATCAACATCTGGCTTCCCAGGCAATGATTTCTTGTCCAGATTTTTAGGGTATAGGGCAAAGATATCTCCGTTGCTGTCATATAAGCAGGCCGATATTACTTTTTTATCCGCCCGCAAGGCGCTCAAAATTTCATCTGCTTCCTCCTGACTTTGAAATGCCAATACTGCCGAACTGTTAGAAGCAACCATGATGGCAAGTATGGAAACTTTTCTTTTTTCGGCTTTCCGGAAACTAAAATATTCAAACACTATGTAAGACCCAGCCATCATCAGCAAGGCTGCAGAACATGTTATTAGTATGACCCGTGTTAATTTTTGCTGAATAGGTAAATCTCGAAAAATCATACTTTAATTTCCCCTGTAAATACTAGATAAGCTTAATAGCTTGGAACTTATATTTAATTTGGATGCTTTTGCTTCGTCGATATTAATTTGCAGACGCAAATTATTCCCTTCTTTAAAGAAACGTATAATACCACCCCATTTAGCAAAATTTGAGGCATCGCTTACAGTTAAAATTCTTCTCCGGTTAAGGTCAGGAAGCAAATCTTTAACTTCTGATGCATTAGAAGCGGAGATAAATAGGATATTACATTGATGAATTTCTTCTACACTGTTAATGCGCTGAACGATGATTGCCCTGCCGCCTAACTTTTCTCCCTTTACTATATCATTTATATATGAGCTGAATTGGTTGTCGCCCAAAACCTGTATTATAAAAGGCCCTGAAGCACCCGTAAAAGTCTCAGGCGGCCAATCTATAAAACGGGTGAAATTGTAGATGAAAGCAGCTTTAACCTGGTATTCGTTAACAGGCATGCGCTGTGTGAAAGAGGATAACAACAATAAAATTACGCCTATAACCATGACCTTAGACCCTTTTAGAAGGACGGGAAAATTCGTAAATCTTGTATTTAATCCCCTTTTAATCAGATTTAAGATAGATATTATGTGCGGCAATTTCTTTTTGTTTCTTTTGATTTGAATTAACGTCAGACAAAATTAAGTATTTAAAAAGAATAAGTTCCATTTATATTAGGATAATTATTCCACATTTATCACCTTTGGCTGCTGTTGTTCATTAAAAACTCTGTGCTATAAATTGTTAACCTTTAAAAATTTTGATCGATTGAAAGTAGCCAAAACTAAACATAGAAAGACTTTTGTAAGAAATTGTATTAGCAGGCTCTTAATATTATTCCTGGTATGCTTATCAGGGATAGCCTCTTCTCAGGAGGTTAGTCTGTCATCCCAAGAACTAAAAAAGTTAAGTTTAGAAGAGTTGATGAACATTGATGTGACGTCGGTTTCTAAAAGGATTGAAAAGTTAAATGAGGTAGCCTCCGCGATTCAGGTAATCACTCAAAAAGACATTCATAACTCCGGCGTAAAGACCCTTCCGGAAGCCTTACGACTGGCTACCAATTTACAAGTGGCACAAGTTAATTCCAGCGAATGGGCAATCAGTGCCCGTGGCTTTAATAATGTTTTGGCTAATAAACTTCTTGTATTAATTGATGGACGAACGGTTTATACGCCCTTGTATTCGGGTGTGTTTTGGGACATACAAAATTTAATCCTGGAAGATATTGATCGCATAGAAGTTATAAGCGGACCAGGCGGAACATTGTGGGGAGCCAATGCGGTAAACGGAGTGATCAATATTATAACTAAAAATTCCAGGGATACAAAAGGTTTGTTCG
Source organism: Sphingobacteriales bacterium (assembly GCA_038204935.1). Classification (GTDB taxonomy): domain Bacteria; phylum Bacteroidota; class Bacteroidia; order Sphingobacteriales; family Sphingobacteriaceae; genus Daejeonella. The sequence goes on from JBBRCI010000049.1 coordinate 16,787, forward strand.
CCGAAGCGCTTACCGGCACAAACACGCTGGGGCTCGGCAGCCTGCGTTACGGCGGGCAAATAAAAGAAAACTTTACTTATAGGGTGTTTGGTACGGGATTCAAAATGGACAATACCATAGAATCCCAAACTGGTTCAAATGCAAAGGACGAATGGTCGACCATTAATGGGGGCCTGCGGTTCGATTGGGATCCATCTGAAAAAACCAGCATAAGTTTACAGCAGAATATATACAAAGCAAGACCTAATCCATATGAAGAAGCCCTTGCTGATAAAGCGACCGGAGACAATATATTGCTGCGATGGAATCAAAAAGCGTCTGAAAAGTTCGATTTACAGTTTCAGGCATACTATGATAATTCCGTCCGACAGTCTCGTGTAGAGCGGATAGAAAGCTTAAAAACATACGATCTGGACTTGCACAGTAGGTTAGATGTAGGGAAAAGAAACACATTTTCATTTGGGACAAACCTTAGGGTAATGGATCACAAATTTAATAACAACCCTTCTTTACAATTTGCGCCTAATCAGAAAATACTATCCCTGTACAGTTTGTTTATACAGGATGAGGTAAGATTGATGGGAGACCGGTTAAAACTTACCCTCGGTTCTAAAATCGAACATAACAGCTATACCGGCTTTGAATTTCAGCCAAACGCCCGAGTGTCATATGCTGTTGCAGCGCATCAGACTTTGTGGGGGGCGATCTCCAGGGCGGTTAAGACGCCATCAAGGCTTGACCGTGACATTCGCTTATATTTGGATCCTAATATCCTGTTTTTTATGGGAGGTGAAAACTTTAAATCCGAAACTGTTGTGGCTTACGAACTTGGCTGGAGAAGCCAGCCCGCCAAGAATGTTTCATTTTCATTATCTTCATTTTATAACGAATATGACAATATACGAAGTGCGGAACCTCCTGTTCCCCCGGCCACACTACCGCTTGTAACTTTGGCCAACGGCGTCAAAGGGAAAACTTACGGAGCGGAACTTTCTGCAACTTCTCAGGTTACAAACTGGTGGAATTTACGGGCCGGATATTCCTACTTTAAAAAGGAATTGACTATCAAGCAGGACAGTAAAGACCTGAACAATGCGACGGCCGAAAGCAACGATCCTTCGAATCAGATACTTATTCAGTCGAACATAAAATTCCCTGCAAAGTTTGAATTTGGTACTACCATGCGTTATATTGATAAACTACCGAAGCCTTATGTACCCGATTATTTTGCACTAGATCTGCGGCTGGGATGGCATTTGAACAACGTTTTAGAATTTAATTTGGTCGGACAAAACCTGCTGGATAAGCGTCACTTAGAATTTATCCCGGCCACGCCGGCCCCACGCCAAATAGAACGAAGCGTTTATGGAAAGATCACACTTCGTTATTAAATATAGTGTAAAAATTCTTTTATTCATCTCTGATTTTAATTTCAGACACTGCATTTATTAAACTGATGAATTAAAGCTCGACAATGTTATTCAGATGATGAATTGACCCATTTGGTTTTCTAGTAAGCAAAGTAAATTGACTAGGTTATGTCTTACATTATCGGAACAAATCTTGCTAGACAAATTAAAATCAACCAAAATATAATTAATGGCAAAAAATGATATTGGGGGAAATACGAGAGTAGTTCAAACAGTCATCATCCGAAAATAAATTAATGACAAGTGAGGCCAAACTTAGCAACCTCATTTTGAGGAACATGCACCAATTTCCACATTTCAGGGACCTACTTTTATTATAGTCATCGTTATAGAACAGCCCTAGATGGTTGGGAAATCTTGCGATTGGGTAATCACTAAACCGCTCTTTGAAGTATCATTGGAAGATGGGTTAAAAACATTATTAAACTGCGTATGTTCTAAAGGAGACTTCTCATCACCAACGAAATACCGGTTTAATTTAAACAAACATGAACGCCAGACACGGCTTATTTCAAATCAGTTTTTCATACATTGCGTGATTAGGATAATAAAATTTACGGCCTTATATCAATAGAATTGGAAGTAACAGGCGTTTGTAGATTTCATAGACCCTTTTATAAGTGCAGGGTGTCTTCATAAAATGATAAATTCAACAAACAAATTTAATGTCTAAATATTTGAAATTTCTTTCAGGCGGTGGCGAGATGGGTGCTTTGATGCGGGCATACGACTGGGAATCCTCTCCTCTTGGCCCGGCAGATAAATGGCCACAAAGCCTGCTTACTACTTTAGGAATTTTGCTTAACTCCAGGTTTCCCATGTTTTTATTTTGGGGTCCCGACTTGATTTGCTTTTACAACGATGCCTACCGGCCAAGCCTGGGCAATGAGGGCAAACATCCATGGAGCCTCGGAAAAAAAGGTGAAGAAGTGTGGCCGGAAATATGGCATACTATCAAACCATTTATGGACCATGTGTTGGGAGGTGACGAATCCATCTGGAGCGAAGACCAACTCATTCCCATTTTCCTCAATGGAAAAATGGAAGGTATGAACTGGACATTCAGCTACAGTCCTGCTTTTGATGATAATGGAAATATAAACGGAGTATTTGTTACCTGCACCGAAACTATCAATAACGTAGTCGCCAGAACAAAATTAGAAGAAAGTAATGACCAGCTCCATTTCGCAATTGAATCGTCAGAATTTGGCACCTTTGATTTTAACCCGATAACAAATAAATTTATTTGCAACAACCGGTTTAAAGACTGGTTTGGCCTGCCGCAGGAAATTGAGGCTAATTTTTCACTGACAATAGATGTGATTGTGGAAAAAGACAGGAGACGTGTGGCGGACGCTAGACAAAAAGCTTTACAATACGAATCGGGTGGGCTTTATGATATTGAATACGGTATCATCAATCCGCTAACGAAACAGGAACGTATTATAAAAGCCAAAGGAAAAGCATGGTTTGGAGATGATGAAAAAGCTTATCGTTTTATTGGAACATTGCAGGATATTACAGAACAGGCAATTATCCGCAAGCAAATTGAAGCAAGCGAATTCTTTAACCGCACCGTTTTAGAAAGCAGCCCCGATTGTTTAAAAGTATTAGACAGCGAAGGTCGAGTTCAGTTTATGAACTTCAACGGGCTTTGCCAGATGGAAATAGATGATTTTTCAACGGTTGAAAATAAAAATTGGTCAACTCTGTGGGGCGGAGTAAACGAAGCATTGGTAAAAGCATCGGTTGACAAAGCATTGACTGGAGAAACGACACAGTTTACAGCCTTGAGCCCTACTGCCAAAGGCACATTTAAATGGTGGGATGTAGTGGTATCGCCTGTAGGCAAACCCGGCGAACCGGTGCAACAAATCATTGCTGTTTCAAGAGATGTTACCGCACAAAAGAAATCGGAAGAAGCTATCGAAAAAATGGCAGCACATTTAAAGCTGGCTACCGATTCTGCAAATATAGCCACCTGGTCACTAAACATACCTACCCAAAAATTAGAATGGAGTGCACTGCATAAAAAAATGTGGGGATATAATGAAGATCGTTTAAACATTCTATATGAAGACTGGCATAATCTTATTTTACCGGAGGATAAACAAAAAGCATTTAAAGAAATAGAAGAATCAAAGGTTAACCATACTGCTTACGATGTAGATTATTGCATTAACAGAGTAAATGACGGGGATCTCCGTTGTATCCGTTCCGCTGGAAGATATTATTATAATGAGAAGGGTGAAGCCGAAACACTCACAGGAATTAGTATTGATATTACTGAGCAAAAAGAAGCAGAATTAAAATTAAAAACAAGCGAAGAAAAATACCGCGGCATTTTTGAAACTATGGACCAGGGCTTTAGCATCATCGAAATGATTTTTGATAGCGATAACAAGCCAGTGGATTGTGTTTATATAGAAACTAACCCCGTGTTTGAAAAGCAAACAGGTTTGAAAAATGTTAACGGGAAAACTGCAAAAGAGCTGATTCCCAATCTCGAAGACCATTGGTTTCAAATTTACGGTAAAGTGGCTTTAACTGGCGAACCAAACCGATTTATTGAATGCAGTGAAGCATTGGGACGCTGGTTTGAAACGTACGCTTTCAGGTTAGGCGATCAGGAAAGTAAAAAAGTAGCCGTTCTTTTTTCAGACATTACGGAGCGAAAACAAAATGAAGAAACTCTTCGCTATCGGAAAGCCCTGCTAGAGGCACACAATGAAGCCAATCGAGATGGCTTATTGCTTGTAGATGCCAAAGGAAAGATCATTAGCTATAACCAGAGTTTTATTGATGTATGGCGTATGCCTAAAGAGATTGTTGAGGCCAAAGACGATGATCTCGCACTCGCATTTGCTATGAACCAATTGGTAAACCCGCAACAGTTTATTGACAAGGTGAAATGGCTCTATGAGCATCCCTCAGAGACAAGTATTGACGAACTGGTTTTCCTTGATGGCAGAATAATAGAACGCCATGGCTATTCAGTAGTGGGAGAAGATGGAACTTACTATGCCTGGTCCTGGACTTTCAGAGACATTACGGAGCAAAAAGCTGCAGCAGAAGCAATAAAGGAAAGCGAAACCAGATTCCGCACAATGGCAGAGGCTACAGAAGTGTTGATCGGAGTTGCGGACGAAGCGAGCAATGTCACCTATTTTAATAAGGCTTGGGTGGATCTTACCGGAAGACCGATGGAGGATTTACTTAAGTTAGGATGGGCTGACTTATTACATCCGGAAGACAAAGATAGCGTTGTCAATGCTTATCTCTCAGCCTTCGCAAAACAAGAAAGTTATACGTTAGAGTTCAGGGTATTAGATAAATATGGCAAATATCGCTGGTTATTAGCCAAAGTACCAGCCAGATTTAATCCAGATGGAACTTTTGCAGGATACATCAGTGCTAGCATTGACATTACAGATCGTAAAAAAGCAGAAGAAAAAATTCAAGAGGCCCGTGAACTTCTTGAAACCACTTTGCAGAATGTATCTTCGGCCATCTTCCATTTTGATAAAACAGGTAAGATTCTTTACCTCAATGAAATTGGCGCAAATCAGATAGGATATGCTACGGTAGACGAAGTGCTTGCCGAAAAAGATATATTCCAGTTGAGAAAAAGGGCATACGAAACTTTCATTATACTGAATGAACAAGGTAATCCGATGCCTGCTGATCAAAATTCAACAGCGCTTACTTTTAAAACCGGTAAGTCTTCAGAA
>JBBRCI010000050.1:0-20767 GCA_038204935.1 Sphingobacteriales bacterium
GTTTACCAAGTTTTTTTCTTATAGATATCCAACAAACTTTCTTGCCAAAAAATTAAACTTTCAGGCCTTTCAGGGACGTTTTTCTAAGAAAAAATGCCCCAAAAGTGATTTTGTGATATATGTCACAGGTGATTGTGAATAACACTAATTATATTTGTAATGAATTTTAATGATTAGTTCCCTGGTTAACAGCTGGCGGAAAAATTGAAAAGATAAACCAGCTGTTTACCCGGAAATTTTTTTCAATAGAAATCAAGGATGAAAAACATATTGAAAGTAAGTTTGGTAGTTTTGGGCTTCGTACCTTACTTAATTAAAAAGATTTTTTTCAAAGGCTAAAACCTTTTAAAAAGCATTTTTATTTTAGCACTCTCAGAGGCTATAAGGGTAAAAACTTATAGCCTTTTTCCTGTAGCATTTTAATGGCTTTAGGCAAAGCGTATTCAAGTCTGTCGAATGCTTTTAAACTATCGTGAAAAACAATTACAGATCCGTTTTGGGTGTATTTTAAAACATTTTTTAAGCAACCATCAGGACTAAGACTTTTGTCAAAATCGCCGCTCAAAACATCCCACATAATAATTTCAATTTCGGGATTCAGTATTTTTAGTTTGGCTATTTGAGATTTTTTGATTCTCCCGTAAGGTGGCCTGAATAAATTTGATTTCACAAGATTGGCGCATTGGCTATAGTTTTCCAGATAAGTTTTATCATTTGTTTTCCATCCTTTCAGGTGATTAAACGTGTGATTTCCTAAAGAATGACCTTCTGTTTTTATTTGATTATAAATTTCTGTATGTTTCTGAACGTTATCGCCGATACAGAAGAAAGTTGCTTTTACATTAAATTCTTTTAGAATATTTAATACCCGGGGTGTAACAACCGGGATAGGTCCATCGTCAAACGTGAGATAAACGCATTTCTCTTTGCGGCTTTTATGCCAGATTAAACCCTGGTAATACCAGCGAAGCCAGAAAGGAGAATAGGCCAGGTACATGATGTTATAAAAATTTATTAAATTAATTGTGCCGGTAATATCAGGAATAATTTCAATTCATTACTAATTTAAAGCGTACTGTTTAGCTATATGATTTTTAGAATTCGAGAAAAAAAGTTTGTTTTGTTTACTGCAATTGCACTTTTTATAAGTGTAATAAACTTAGAGCAATTACAGGCCCAGCAAAAAATAACCCTCAGGCAGGCAGTAGAAATAGCGGTTCAGAATAATTTGCAGATTAAACAGGCAAGCCTTTCTGAATCATTATCTGATGTGAATTTAAAAGCATCAAAGCTTGCTTTGTTCCCCACATTAAACGCCAATAATAATTTAAACTTTAATTACGGGCGGAGCATTGATCCTTTATCTAATCAGTTTGTGAATCAATCGGTGAATTCATCAAATGCGAATCTTTTTTCTAGTGTGACCCTTTTTCAGGGATTTCAGAAAATAAATCAGATTTCTCAAAGTAAATATGAGCTGGAGGCTGACAAAAGCTTTACGAAGAAAACTAAAAATGATTTAATACTACTGGTTGTAACAACTTATCTGCAGATTCTAAATGGACGGGATGTTCTGCTTGCCGCACAGCAGCAGTTGGGAATTTCGCAGCAGCAATTAGACCGTGAGCAAAAGTTTTTTGATGTGGGAAATAAAACGCTGGCAGATATATCGCAATCTAAGGCACAAGTGGCAACCGCAGAATTAAATGTTACTAACGCTCAAAATCAGCTTGATTTAGCTTTTTTAAATCTCGCTCAGCTAATGGAAAGAGACCCTGCCAATCCATTTGAGGTTGAAGAACCGGGAATTGAAGAGTTTAATAATGTAGAAAAAAGTTATTCGGCAACAGAAATTTACAGCACAGCGGTTAAAAATTATCCGGATATAAAACTGGCTGAATTTAGAAGCCTTGCTTTTGGGAAAGCGGTTGATGTTGCAAAAGGAAATTATTATCCGCGTTTAACTTTACAGGGAAGTTTGGGAACGGGATATTCTAATGGTCGTCAGCGTTTGCTTGATCGCCTTCCGGATGGAACAAATAGTCCGATAGGATTTACTCAGAATTCCGGCGATGTAGTGCTTATACCCAACTTTACTTCAACATTTGAGCGTACACCGTTCAGTACGCAAATTGATGAAAACTTTAACCAGTCAATCAGTTTTGGTTTATCTATTCCAATTTTTAATGGATTGACTGCACGCACTTCAGTTCGCAGAGCGAAAATAAATTATGAAAACGCCCTGGTTTCTGAACAGATTGCTAAAAACAGTCTGAATAAAACAATTAACCAATCGGTTTATGATCTTCGGGCTGCTAAAAGAAGACTGGCTTCGGCACAAACTGCTTATGAATCTTCAAAAGATGCGTTTAACGCGATAGATCAGCGATATGCAGTCGGGTTGGTTAACTCGCTTGATTTTAATCAGGCACAAACTAATCTGAATAAAGCCGAATTTGATTTAATTCAGGCTAAATATGATCTGATTTTCAGGATCAAAGTAATTGATTTCTATCTTGGTAACCCTATTACATTCTAATCATTCAATTTCCAAAAACTAATGGCAAAGAAAAAAAATACGTTAAAATATGTGCTCATCGGAGCCGGAATTCTTGTTGTAGTCGCGATAGCGGGTAATAAAATGGGATGGTTTGGTCAGGGAAAGGCTGAAAAAATCGCGGTAGATAAAGTTGAAAGGAAAACTATTATTGAAACTGTTTCTGCAAGCGGCAAGGTTCAGCCAGAAGTGGAAGTGAAGCTTAGTTCTGAAGTTTCCGGAGAAATTGTTCAGTTACTGGTGAAAGAAGGTGATGTGGTAAGTAAAGGACAATTGTTATGTAAAGTTCGCCCGGATGTATTAAAGTCCGGTTACGAACGTGCAGTTGCATCTTTAAATAGTCAGCGGGCAAGTCTGGCAAGCTCTCAGCAACAGCTAAAACAAGCGGAAGCTAATTTTGCAAATACAGAATCACGTTATAAAAGAAATAAAGAATTGTTTAACAAGAAAGTTATTTCTATTGCTGAATTTGATGCCGCCAAAGCGGAATATAATGCTGCCAGAGCAAATCTGGAAGCGGTTAAACAAAATGTGATCGGTACCAGGTTTGGGGTTGATCAATCAAATGCGGTTGTGAAAGAGGCGGGAGATAATTTAGCTAAAGCATCTATATATGCACCGGTGGATGGTGTGATCTCCAAACTTTCTGTTGAGAAAGGCGAACGTGTAGTTGGAACCGCTCAAATGGCCGGTACAGAAATTATGCGAATTTCTAATTTAAACAGCATGGAAGTAAGTGTTGATGTAAACGAAAGTGATATTAACCGGGTTTCTGTTGGTGATACTGCCGAAATTGAAGTAGACGCTTTTCAGGAAAAGAAATTTAAGGGTATTGTTACTGAGATTGCAAGTTCGGCTAATATTGTAGGCGCAAGCGCAGATCAGGTGACTAATTTTACTGTGAAAGTTCGCATTTTGCCTGAATCTTATGCTGCTTTATTAAATCCGTCAAGTTCAAATCCTTCACCTTTCCGTCCGGGATTATCTGCCACAGTAGATATTCAAACCGAAAAAGTGAATGGTTTATCGGTTCCAATTCAATCTGTAACCACAAGAGAAGAGAAAAAAGTAAAAGTTGATAAAGATAAACCTGCTACAGATAAAGCATCTGATGAGAAGCAAAAAGATAAATCAACGGAATTGGTAAAAGAATACGTTTTTGTTTATAAAGACGGAAAAGTAAAGCAGGTTTTGGTGACAACCGGTATTCAGGATGATTCGAATATCCGGATTGTAAGCGGTTTAAAAGGCGGAGAAGAAGTTGTATCAAGACCTTTTACAGCAATTTCTAAAACATTGAAAGATGGAATGGAAGTTGAAAAAGTAGATAAGGAAAAGCTTTTTAGCAGTGATAAAAAAGAGTAACCTGTAGTAAATTAGTATCAGAAACCTACTCTATATAGTTATTAAAGTTGTCCTGAAGTATATTTAATAAAGGTTTTCTGCCTATGCATCTAGCAGAAAAATATTAACTTGTCCCGAATATCAAAATATAATTTTGGTTCGGGACTTTTTATATATGGGGCAAGTCATAAAAAAAATCGCAATAATTGGCGGCGGAAGCTGGGCAACAGCAATTGTTAAAATGCTGTGTGATAACATTGTAGAAAAAGAAGTTTTCTGGTGGATGCGGAACGAAGCTGCAATAGAACATATCCGTAAATTCAAACATAATCCAAATTATCTAAGCTCTGTTGAGATCAAAGTTCCGGATCAAAACATCAGTTCAGATATCCGCAGTATTGTAAAAAGTGCCGATTCAATTCTTCTAAATATTCCTGCCGCATTTTTAAAAGAAACTTTACAGGATTTAAGTCCCGAAGAGCTGAAGGGTAAAAAGATCATTTCTGCAATTAAAGGAATTGTGCCTGATGAAAACCTGATTATCGGGGAGTTTATGAATCAGAAATATGGAATTCCATTTGAAGATATTTTGGTGATTAGTGGTCCTTGCCATGCAGAAGAAGTGGCGCTCGAGAAATTATCATATCTAACTATAGCTTCGCAAAGTAATGAATCAGCTTGTTGCCTTGCCGGGATGTTAAATACACGTTACATCAAAACCAATGTTTCTGATGATATCTATGGAACGGAATATTCTGCCGTCCTTAAAAACATTTACGCGGTAGCCAGCGGAATTTGTCATGGAATTGGCTTTGGCGACAACTTTCAGGCTGTTCTTATTTCAAATGCTATAAGAGAAATGAAGCGTTTTGTAGATGTTGTGCATCCCATTGACCGTGATATTAAAGAATCTGCCTATCTGGGAGATCTTTTGGTAACCGCTTATTCGCAATTTAGCCGTAACCGTACTTTCGGAAATATGATTGGTAAAGGTTATACAGTTAAATCTGCGCAACTTGAAATGAATATGATTGCTGAGGGTTATTATGCAGCAAACTCGCTTCATCAGATCAATAAAATTTACAAGGTAAATATGCCCATTTGCAGGGCAGTTTATGCCATCATTTACGAAAAGCATTCTCCATTAATAGAAATGCAGCTCCTTTCAGAACAACTTTCCTGATTTTCTATTTTTTAAAACTTAGTTTGGGTGGTCTTGTTAATCTTATAATAACCGCAAGGTTATCTACAGATTTAATAACCTAAAAACCAAATATAAACATGAAAAATTCGATAAAAATAATTGGAATTGTGGCCGGAGCAATGGCTGCCGCAACCTTGATAACTCGTAAACGTGCCGATGGAACTACTATGTTTGATGACATTGCCGATGCAAGTAAAAACCTGGGCGAAAGATTAGTTCAATTCGGGACTAAATTAAAAGATAAATTTCTTCCGGATATGAAAGGCCCTAACGGTGAAGATATGTTTGCAGACATGTATAACCGCAACTATTATTTAGATGATATGAATAACCGGATCTATACAGATCAGGCATAGTTTTTTAAGAACTCTTTCTAAACAGCAAAGCCCCGAATTTCGGGGCTTTGCTATTATGGATTATTGGAAATTAGCTTCGTCTGCGTCTTTCGCCGCCACCGCCTTCACGACGACCGCCACCGCTTCCGCCGCTGCTTCCACTTCCGCTGCTACGTTCTTCACGACGTTTTCCTGAGAAATCACGGAAGCCACCACCGCCTTCGCGATTGCCGCCTTCACGGTTTCCACCACGATAACCACCGCCGCCTTCGCGTCTGCCGCCACCGCCGCCATAACCACCGCTGCGCTCACGTCCGCCACTGCGTTCGCGACCGCCACCGCCGCCACCTTCACGGTCGCCAGCTAACTCTATTCTAACATCGCGTCCCTGGTAATCAACAGTTTTAAAACCTTGTTGTACTTGTTCCACATATGCATCTTCTACTTCAAAGAAAGTAAATACACCTTTCAGGTCAATTTTACCAATGCTCTTTCCATTTACCTTGGTGGTGTTACAGATGAATCCTAACATGTCTCCACGTGTAAAATCATCTACAGAACCAAGGTTCATGAATAAGCGGGTATAACCTGCGCTTGTACTCGATTTAAATGAACGATCTCCACGATCACCTGTGCGATCTTCATTTACCGGAGCATTTAAGTCTGGTGCGTTTTTATAATATTCAAGGAAACGATTGAACTCTAAAGAAGCAAATCGTTTGATAATTTCTTCTTTATCCAGATCTTTAAATTCATCCATAATACGTGGAATGTATTGTTCGATCTGCTCTTCGTTAACTTCTACATTATGTACTTTATGTACCAATGCAAATAATTGCTTTTCGCAAACATCAAAACCGTTTGGAATTTCAGCTTTTGTAAACTGCTTACCAATAACGCGTTCTATCTGGCGAATTTTACCAGTTTCTTTTGAATTGATAATGGCAATAGAAATTCCCATTTTTCCTGCACGGGCTGTACGTCCGCTTCGGTGAGTGTAATTTTCTATCTCATCAGGTAATGAATAATTAATTACGTGGGTTACATCATTAACGTCAATACCACGTGCTGCCACGTCTGTTGCAATTAATAATTGTAAACTACGATCGCGGTAGCGTTTCATAACCTTATCTCTTTGTTGCTGAGAAAGGTCACCATGAAGTGCATCTGCGTTATAACCATCTTTAATTAAAGATTCGGCAATTTCCTGAGTTTCAATTTTTGTACGGCAAAAAACAATACCGAAAATTTCCGGATTGTAATCAACAATACGTTTGAAAGTAGCATATTTATCACGGGCACGTACCACATAATACTCGTGAGAGATATTGGCGTTACCGGTGTTTTTGGTTCCCATTGTTAATTCATGCGGATCGGTCATGTATTTTTTGGCGATCCGGCGAACTTCTGTTGGCATTGTTGCAGAAAACAACCATGTTTTTTTATCATCCGGAGTGGTAGATAAAATACTATCGATGTCTTCCTGGAAACCCATATTTAACATCTCATCAGCTTCGTCTAAAACAACGTATCTAACTTTAGAGAAATCAATAGCTTTCCTGTTAATAATATCAAGCATACGACCTGGTGTGGCCACTACAATTTGAACGCCCCGCTTGATTTGGCGTAATTGGTCTGAAATGTTAGCGCCTCCGTAAACAGCAACAACGCTAACGTTCTTCATGCTTTTGGAGTACTTATTTATGTCGCTTGCAATTTGTAAACATAGTTCACGTGTAGGGCATAAAATAAGTGCTTGTGGATAATTTTGTTCAAAGTCCAGTAATTCTAATAAGGGCAGGCCAAATGCTGCCGTTTTACCGGTTCCTGTTTGAGCTAATCCGACAAAATCGTTGCTGCCTGAAAGTAATACCGGGATGGCTTGTTCCTGGATTGGTGTAGGGGTTTCAAACCCTAGTTCAGTAATGGCATTAACAATATCATGACGGATACCCAAGGTACTAAATGGGTTCATGATGTATTTTAAAGCTTCAAAGCGTTATTGCTCTAAAGCGCCCGCAAAGGTAAGAATATTTCCCATTCTTTATGGGCCTCATAGTAAATGTGTTAAAACCTGACACCAAGGATGTAAATTGCTGGCACATATTTATTTACCTCAGGCGTTCTGCAGATTTAATTAATTTCTCGTCGTTGCGGATTCCGCGAAGCGCCAAAATAGTAAATAATATAGCCAATGAAGGTAGTATAACACCTATTCCGTAATTGCCAATTTGTAAAGTTATATCTCCAAAAACTTGTTTGGCAACCTGTACCAGCCAGAAACTGAAAGCAAGGATTGCCACAATATTAAAATAACAGATCTGTATTTGTCTTTTACGGTTTTTGTAAAAAAAGATGATTAGCAAGGGGATTAATCCCAATATTACAGTAACGATAATTAAAGGCAAAAACATGGAAGTATGCACAACTTCTCCATTTATGTTTTCATAAACTCCGGTAACTTTTAATGCTTTGGCTGTTCCGTTGGCACTTAAAACATGCAGGTACGGAAAAAGAAAAAGACAAAAAATAGCAAGGCTTGCAAAAAATAACCAGACCGTTTGTACTCGTTGTAGCATAATTTATTTTTTGCACAAATATATATTAATTCAGAAATGCCCGGCTAATTAAGAATTGAAAATTTAGGAAATATGATTTACCGCTTAAATTTGAATTAATTTACTTGCAGGATTTGTAAATCTAAATTCTGAATTACCTTTGTCGGGGTGAGTACAACTAAAAGATATTTTCTGGAACTGGCTTATAATGGCACAAAATACCACGGATGGCAAAAGCAAATCAATGCAGTATCTGTTCAGGAAGTATTAAACTTAGCTTTGAAAACGCTTTTGCGTGATGATGTTGAAACAATCGGTTGCGGCCGTACAGATACCGGCGTACATGCAACTCAGCTATTTGTCCATTTTGATATGGATTCCGAAAATCTGGAAGAGACCAAATTCCTAAAAAGTTTAAATTCATTATTACCTTATGATATTTCCGCAAAGCGATTAATTGCTGTTCATAATGATGCGCATGCTCGCTTTGATGCAACAAAGCGATCGTATGAATATCATATTCATTTTGAGAAAGATCCTTTTCAATATGGATTATCCTGGCTTTTGCGGGATAAACCGGATGTGAAAAAAATGAACGAAGCTGCAAAAATCATCATGGAATACACTGATTTTAGTTGCTTTAGTAAGTCGAATACGCAAACATTTACCAATAATTGTGTTATTTCCAGAGCCGAATGGCTTTGGAAAAAAGACAATTTAATCTTCCATATTTCTGCAGATCGTTTTTTAAGGAATATGGTCAGAGCAATTGTTGGAACATTAATTAGTATTGGTCGCGATGAGATAGATTTTAACGACCTTCGCAGAATTATAGAAGGTAAAAACAGATCTAAAGCCGGGGCTTCTGTTCCTGCCTGCGGATTATATCTCACGGAAGTAGTTTATCCATATATTTAAATTTCTCCCCGAAAGGGCAAAAAAGCATGAGTAAAGTAAGCGGAAAAGCGGTTGATGTAAATTTGTTGAAGCGGGTAATGCATTATGTAAAACCTTACCGCTTCATATTTATATGGTCCGTTGTGCTGACTATTTTTCTGGCTGCCATAGCCCCAATTCGCCCGCTCATTATTCAATACACGCTTGATAAATTTATTCTGCAGAATGATAGCAGCGGTTTATTAGGGATGACTTTGTTGATGATCGGTATTTTGCTGGTCCAAACGGTAGTGCAATATTTTCATACATTTTTAACCAATTCTTTGGGCCAGTCGGTAATAAAAGATTTGCGTATTCACGTTTTTAACCACATCAGCAGCCTGCGACTAAAATATTTTGATAAAACGCCCATCGGTCAGTTGATAACCAGAACGGTTTCTGATCTGGAAACCATTGCTGATATTTTTTCTGAAGGGATGATTCAGATCATCGGCGATATTTTGCAGGTAGTAGCCATTATTGCCGTTATGGCTTATACCGATTGGAAGTTGACCTTGGTGGTTTTGGTGCCGATGCCGTTATTAATTTTAGCTTCCTATATTTTTAAAGAAGCTATAAAGTCTGCTTTCCAGGATGTTAGAACCCAGGTTTCTAATTTGAACACATTTTTACAGGAGCATATTACTGGAATGAGCATTATCCATTACTTTTCTCGCGAAGATCAGGAAATGCGGAAATTCAAAGATATTAATGCCCGTCACCGGGATGCGCATATCCGGTCCAACTGGTATTATTCTATTTTCTTTCCGGTAGTTGAAATTATTTCTGCGCTGTCCATCGGACTTTTAGTATGGTATGGCTCCAAATCGATCTTAACAAATAGCATTTCTCCTGGTGTGGTGGTTGCGTTTATTATGTATATCAATATGCTTTTCCGCCCGATACGGGAATTGGCCGACAAGTTTAATACGCTGCAGATGGGAATGGTTGGAGCAGAGCGCATCTTCAATGTTTTGGATACCAAAGAAGAAACTGAAAATAAAGGAACGGAACAACCCGAATTCCTGAAAGGGAAAATTGAATTTAAAAACGTATGGTTTGCTTATAATGATGAAGATTGGGTTCTGAAAAATATTTCATTTACGGTTCAGCCTGGAGAAACGCTTGCTTTGGTGGGAGCAACCGGTGCCGGAAAATCATCAACTATCAATATCCTGAATCGTTTTTATGAGATCTCTAAAGGGTCTGTAATGGTTGACGGGCGGGATATTAAAGATTATGAACTGGGTTATTTGCGTTCGCAAATTGCAACCGTTTTGCAGGATGTTTTTTTATTCTCGGATACCATAGCAAAAAACATCACTTTAAATGCTCCGGATATTAGTCGCGAAGAACTTGTCGCGGCAGCAAAAGATGTTGGGGCGCATCAATTTATTGAGCGCTTACCGGAAGGTTATGATTACAATGTGATGGAACGCGGTGCAACTTTATCCGCCGGACAGGCGCAATTAATATCATTTATTCGTGCCCTGGTTTTTAACCCGCGGATTTTAGTTTTGGACGAAGCCACTTCTTCGGTTGATACAGAAACAGAGGAACTGATACAAACTGCGATCAATAAATTAATGCAGGGCAGAACTTCTATAGTTATTGCTCACCGTTTGTCAACGATTCAAAAAGCAGATAAAATTATTGTTCTGGATCATGGAGAGATCAAAGAGATTGGCTCGCACCAGGAATTGCTTAAGCTAAACGGGTATTACCGCAGGCTTTACGACTTGCAGTTCAATTCAGAAGGAATTGGAAGATGAAATTTGATTGAGATATGAGACTTGAGATTCTAGATTTGAGATGAAAGACTTTAAGACTATTAGTTAGTTTGATGATTCCTGATGTATCATATCTCATATCTGATGTCTATATCTCTAATCTGCTAATTTAATTTGCCTTTTAAGGCGATTGTCTTAGCTTTGCCAAACAAAAAATCAAGCAATGAGTGTTCTGGTAAATAAAAATTCAAAAGTTATAGTTCAGGGTTTCACCGGCAACGAGGGTACCTATCATGCATCGCAGATGATAGAATACGGTACAGATCTGGTTGGTGGCGTTACTCCAGGAAAAGGCGGACAAACGCATTTGGATAAGCCTGTATTCAACACAGTTAAAGATGCTGTTGACAAAACAGGAGCTGATGTTTCTATTATTTTCGTCCCACCTGCATTTGCTGCAGATGCCATTATGGAAGCTGCAGAAGCTGGTATAAAAGTTATTGTTTGTATCACAGAAGGTATCCCGACTAAGGATATGATCATGGTGAAAGAATATATTTCTGACAGAGATTGCCGTTTAATTGGTCCGAATTGCCCGGGAATTATTACTGCTGATGAGACTAAAATAGGTATCATGCCTGGATTCATTTTCAAAAAAGGAACTGTTGGGGTGGTTTCAAAATCTGGAACTTTGACTTACGAAGCTGTTGATCAGGTGGTAAAAGCTGGTTTAGGTATTACAACGGCTATTGGAATTGGTGGAGATCCGATTATCGGAACACCAACTAAAGAAGCTATAGAGTTATTGATGAACGATCCGGAAACTGAAGGTATCATTATGATTGGCGAGATTGGCGGAAGCATGGAAGCTGAAGCTGCCCATTGGATCAAAGAAAACGGAACTAAGCCGGTTGTTGGATTTATTGCCGGTCAGACTGCGCCTCCGGGACGCCGTATGGGTCACGCAGGTGCAATTGTTGGCGGTGCCGATGATACTGCTGCCGCAAAAATGAAAATCATGCGTGAGTGTGGAATTCGTGTAGTAGAATCACCTGCCGAAATTGGTGTGGCTATGGCTGAAGAATTAAAGAAAATTGGAAAGAATTAGTCTTTTTTAAAATCATATTTTGGAAGACCTGCTTGAAAGAGTGGGTCTTTTTTGTTGTGGAGTTATTAGGGGTACTGCAAAAAATGAATTTCAAAATTTTATTGCAAGCTTGTCCGCCTCATTGCCGGCGGAGCTTTTAGTTGGCAGTCTACCACAGCAATTTGCATTAGTAAATCGCCAGGACTGAATTGATAGTTGGCCCTCGGCAATGTTTTCAAATACGCTTTTTTTACGGCCTGTTTTTATTTGCGGTTGAGATGGTTTAGCCATCGCAGAATCATTGTAGCAAATAAAATAAGCCGCGGCGTTTCTTTGCATACTTTCTTTCCGCTGCAGGAAAGAAAGTATGTCCCGCGGAAGGCGACAAAAGAAAATAATTCACACACTTAGTTTTGAATTTAAACTTACTGCAAAAAGTCAAAATCAGATTCTATTGAATGTCAATCCGCCTTAGACTTGCTGCAAAAAGTCAAAGCACGAATTTACTCAACTGACGGGGATGAAAAAATAATAATAATATATAGAATTGAATAGTAATTCTACTAATAATTAAAGCTTGTTAAATCTTATTTTATATATTTCCGACTTTAACAACAGAGATTGTCAATTAAAAATTCCGAAAAAGACCAATTTACCTACACATAAGCATGCGCAATAAAAACCTAATTTCAGCACTTTTTGTACTAGTTCCGTTTATATCACTCTCACAGGAAAAAACTATTCAGGTTAAATCTAAAATTGAAAATGTGATCGTGTTTTTGCAAGGCGCACAGGTTGAACGCACAGCTCAAATTAATATACCAACCGGAAATTCAACATTAGTTCTTGAAAGTTTATCGGCCGAAATCGACGAGCAAAGTATTCAGGTAAAGGGGACAGGAAGTTTCACGATCCTTTCCGTAAACAAACAGAGTAATTTTTTAAAAGAGCAAAAATTCAGCGAAAATATCCAATCACTGGAAAAGCAAATATCCGGTATTGAAAACCAAATTCAAGTGAAGCAAAACAGTTTGCAGGTGTTAAAAAAAGAAGAGGAAATTCTTTCCAATAATCAGATGATTGGTAATGGCGGAGCAGGACTTGATTTGAATAAATTAAAAGCAGTTTTGCAATTCCAGAAATCACGTTTAACGGAAATAAAACAAGAGGAATTAATCATCAATAATGAAATAGAAAATCTATTTGAAAAAATCCAAAATTTAAAAAATCAGGTAAACGAATTAAAAGGGAAAGGAAGAGGGAATACAAGTGATATTGCGATCAAAGTATCTTCCAAAAGTCCTTCAAATGGAAATTTCCTGATTACTTATTTAGTTAAAAATGCCCGATGGTTTCCGACATATGATTTAAGAGCAAGTGATATCAATAAGCCAATAAAATTAGTTTACAGGGCTAATATTTCTCAAAACAGCGGTGAAGAGTGGAACAACGTTAAGCTTTTACTATCAACAGGCGATCCATCAAATAGTGTAAATAAGCCTTCTTTAAGACCTTACCAAATTGGATATAATATTCCAAGCTACCAATCTTCTGCAAATATAACAGCAGTTTCTGGCGTGATAACGGATGAAAACGGAAGTGCTTTGCCTGGCGTTTCTATCAAAATACAAGGTTCATCTATTGGAACCTCCAGTGATGTAAACGGAAATTATTCAATACTTATTCCTTCACAAAATTCAATTATAGAGTATAATTACATAGGCTATAATTCCCAAAGTAATCCTGTAAATTCTCCTGTTGCCAATATTAGAATGATACCAAATACGCAACAACTTTCTGAAGTTGTAGTTACGGGTAAGTTAAGTGGAAAAGCACAAGGCCTGAATATAAGAGGTTATAATGTTAAAAATACAAATGTGCCTCTTAACGTAGATGTTCTGCAAAATCAAACAACAGTAGAATTTAAGGTTGATCAACCTTATACTATTTCCAGTGAAGGGAAACTATTATCTGTTGAAATCGCAAACTATGAGTTAGCAACAAACTATAAATATTTTGCAGTTCCGAAACTCAAAAATGAGGCTTATTTAAGTGCTGAAATTACTGGTGTGAATGATTTGAATTTATTGAGCGGAGAAGCAAACTTGTTCTTCAACGGTTCTTTCCTAGGTAAAACATTGATCAATATGGAAAATGCAAATGATACTTTATCTGTATCGCTGGGGCCGGATAAAAATGTGTTGGTAAACAGAACAAAAGAAAAAGGACAAAATGAAAAGTCGTTTATTGGGTCAAATCAAAGAGCAACCCGAGCATTTACATTTGATCTGATAAATAAGAAGACAATATCTGTTAAATTGATTATACAAGATCAGGTTCCGGTTAGTACAACTGCTGATGTAAGCATTGAAAATCTGGTTCTATCTGGCGCTAAACTTGATGAAGCAACGGGAATGATTACCTGGGAAGTTGATTTGCTTCCTAATCAGACAAAGCAGTTAAGAATGAAATATGAAGTTAAATATCCAAAAAGCAAACCTTTAATTCTGGAGTAAGAATATTCAAATTACTTTCTCAAACAAGTAATTCACTTTTATCACCTCATTTAAAAATTTTCCTTTTGATGGTGAGGCTTTGAATTGCTCAAACACTTTTTCGGGAACGTCCAGATAATTATATTTCAATCCGGAAACGAAACGTATTTTCAACACTTCGCTTAGCGGGTTATAATCGTATGAAGCAATTACGGTTGAAGGCATAGCTTTAAAAAATCATCAGATCTGGAATTTACTTTTTGCATTTTCAATCGTTTTTTCCAGATCAATTCCTTTATCTAAAACACCTTTAAATAAATCGCCTTCAACTTTTAAGCGATCTATTGTATTAAAAATAGTAAAGTCCGTCATTTTTAAACCCGGTTTCACTTCATCCCAATGCAAAGGCATAGAAACTGTAGCGCCTGGTTTTGGTCTTAATGAATAAGGGCCGGCGATGGTTGCCCCAGGTCGGTTTTGCAGAAAATCCAGATACATTTTTCCATTGCGTTTAGAAATAGATCTTTCTAAACTTGTAAAATCCGGCATTTCTTTATGAATGATATTAACCAAAATCCGGGCAAACATTTGCGACTGATCGTAACTGTATTTCGCCTCCATCGGGATATAAATATGCATTCCGGTAGAGCCGGAAGTTTTACAAAAGGAAGGAACTTTCAATTCATCTAATACTTTTTTAAGCTCCAGTGCGGCTTCAATAACCTGATCGAATGTATTTTTATCGGGATCTAAATCTATTACACAATAGTCCGGATTATCCGGAGATTGAATTCGGCTGAACCAGGGATTCATTTCAATGCATCCCAAAGAAGCCATCCACAACAACGCCGCCTCATCGGTTCCAACCAGATATTCTTTATGCTCTCCTTCCCCATTGGTGTACGGAAAAGTTTTCACCCAATCAGGCGCCTTCCCTTTTACATCTTTCTGGTAGAAACTCTTTCCATGAATCCCGTTAGGAAAACGGTTTAGCGACTGCGGACGATCTTTTAAATAAGGCAAAATATATTCGGCAACCTGGTAATAATAATTAAACATATCCCTTTTGCTCACCTTATCTTCAGGCCAGTAAATTTTGCTCAGGTTAGTAAATTTTAAATCGTGACCGCAAATTTTCCTTACCTGCGTTTCATCTTTAGGATTTAACAATGTTTTCTTGTCCTTATTGGCAGGAGGTTTTAACACTTCTGAATGTTTAGAGGCAGGTTTTTCATCTACAACTTTGTTTGTTTCTGCTGGCTTTTCAAGGACTACTTCTGTTGCCTTTTTATCTTCCCGCATTCCCTGAAATGAAGGATGGCGAAAAACTCCATCCGAAGTTATTTCTGTAAAAGCTACTTCACAAACCAGTTCGGGTTTTAACCAGGTTGCGTTTGCTTTTGGAGGCACAGGTCTAAAACGAGAAGGTTTATTATAATCCGGTTCAGTTTCAAAGGGACTTTTATCAACTATTAAGGGCTTAAATAGTTCGAGCATTTCCTTTTGTTTACTTACAGAAAACCCGGTTCCAACTTTTCCAGCGTATTGAAGTTTTTTATTTTCAAAAACTCCCAAAAGCAAAGAGCTGAAATGCTTTGTGGTATCTTCATTCTTGGTATAACCGGCAATAATCACTTCCTGCCTTTTGCTGATTTTAATTTTCAGCCAGTCTTTTGAACGCAAATTTGGCGAATAAGTGGAGCGGGCGTTTTTTGCAATAATTCCTTCTAAACCCATTTTTTCGGCAGCCTGAAAAAATTCAATGCCACTTGTATGAAAAACTTTGCTTAAGCGGATCTGATCATTATCAACCGGCAAAATTTCTTTCAGAACCGCCTGACGCTCCAACAAAGATAAATCTGCTAAGCTTTTACCTTCATACCAAATCAAATCGAAAACGTAATAGACCAGTTCGCCGTCGGCTTCGCTGCGCCAGTTTTGCAGATCAGAGAAATTGGAAATTCCTTTTTCATTTAACACCAGAATTTCTCCGTCGAGCACCGCGTTGATTTTCCAATCTAAAAGAATTTTGTGAATGGGATAAAATTTTTCATCAAAGCTTTTATTGTTTCGCGATAGCAATTCCACTTCGCCTTTATTGATGAAGGCAAGCGAGCGGTAACCATCCCATTTTACCTCATAAACCCAATCCGGATCGTCAAAAGGCTTATCAACCAGAGTGGCCAACATGGGTTTCATCCCTTTCGGGATCTTTGTTTTTTTTGCATTTTTTAAAATTGCCTGAGCATCAATCTCATTATTGTCTTCCTTTTCTGGATCTGATTTTTTAACCGCTTTCTGTTTTGATTCTGCTACTGGCTCTTTCAATGTTTGTTCTTTGCTGTTTTTCCAAACCTTATCAGTCGTTTCTTCAACTTTCTCCAGAGTTTTGCCAGAAATAACCGATTTATCTTTTTTGGTTATGTCTTCCGCGGAAGCGAATTCATCTTTATGTTTGATGAGAAGCCAGCCATTTTCTCCCATTCCATGCGTTTTTACCAAAGCAAATTCTCCCTGAAGCTTTTTCCCGTGCAAACGAAATTTCAATGAACCTTCTTTTAACTGCTTTAGCAAATGGTTTTCGCGGGTCTTCTTCGTTTTGAATTCTTCCAAAGGTTCGTAGGTTCCTTCGTCCCAAACAATCACCGTTCCGCCGCCATATTCTCCTTGCGGGATGATCCCTTCAAAAGTCCGGTAATCATACGGATGATCTTCAACCATCATGGCTAGTCGCTTAGTTTTGGGATTTGTAGAAGGACCTTTCGGGACGGCCCAGCTTTTTAAAACCCCCTCCATTTCTAAACGAAAATCATAATGTAGCCGACTGGCCGCATGTTTCTGAATCACAAACTTCAGTTCAGAATCTTTGCTTTTCCCCGATTTCGGCTCAGATGTTTTACTGAAATCACGCTTATCAACATATTTTTCTAAACTCATCAGATTACTCCTTTAGATTATGATCATTGCTTTTTTTGTTAACAATGGTTTAGAAAGAAGGTTCAGGCTTCAGGTTAAAAAACAAAATTCAAAAAGAAAAATGAGGAGTTTGCGCTGAATTTTAACTCATTTGATTTAACTGTTTCCATTTTTCGACATTTACTCCTTTTACAATTAGCCAGAGACAAAAAGATAACTCGGCAATGAAAGCGGGCAACAAAATAGCCGGAAATAAACTGCTGGCAAAGTCTGGTGCAAGAATAAGTGAGAAACTGTTAATTAGGTAACAAAGTCCGGCAATTTGCATCAGGATACCAATAAATTTTGGCAGGAAACCAGACTTAAAAATTAGATATCCTTCAAAAAGACAAACAAAGCCAAAGAAAATAAGGCCATTTCCAAACCCAAAACCATGAGCTTTGATAGATAAATAGGATATGGACTGCAACTGCTGCAAAGAGAAAGCTTTAAGATATTCTGCATCGCCCAACAAAAATAAGGGCTCGAGCATATTTAATTTATTTGCTACCAAAACGGAAGTCTGCACCAAATTGAAAAGCAGAATAAGTAACGCCAGGTTTTTATTTACAGGGCGCAGTAACCTATAGAAAATCCACATCAAAAATACATCCCCTATATGCATCAGCAAGTCGCCGGCAATTCCTATTCGCCATAAAAATTGTGAGGCCTGAATGTTTTGAAAAGTGGCTGCTGCGTCTCCAGAAACCATTAATTTGGTCCTGATCAGCATTTCGCCACAGAGACCGGCAACAATTATAATAAGATAAATAAAACCACCAATTCGGGCGTAAAACTTTGGAGAAAATTCCTGCTGATTATTAGTTGATTTCATGGCATTTATGATAAGTTAATATGAATCAATTTCCCTTCACAAAATCTACCTTGCTTTACTTTATAGATTTAAGAATAATTTGAATGTTACAATTACCACTTTAAACATATTTACCTGCAATATTCCGTTCTTCTGATCCGTCCATTAAAGGAAAATGGATTTTTAAACATGTTTTAAAGATTTTATTTGGGATAGATTATTATCCTATTTATTTATCAGAACTTCTATTTTTTTGAAAAAGCATTTTTATAAGTGTAGCTACAAGACTTAAAACCATAGATATCCCAAAAGAAATAACTAAACTCTTTAATATCAGCATCATTACAGCTGAAAGATTATCAATATCAACATCAAATAATCCCAGAACTACCAAGTATGTTGTTAATCCACAAAAGATATAAATAAAGAAGGCTTTAAATTCGGAGAGGCTTTTCATATTGCTATAAGGAAAGCTTTTAATACAGGGTCTAAATTTTCTAATAATTCCATAATATCATAAGCCTATTTTTAGATACTCATTATTAAATTTCAATTCCAAATCGTCTTAAATCTTTGAGAAATTTGCAACGCAAAGCTATGGAGTTAAATCCTGAATAGCCTGTGATATATCTCACAATATACTATTTTATTAACGATAGGTTTAAAAATTTATCGTTTAAATATCAAAAATTAGTTTGGTATAAGAAGAATAAAAAGGGTGAACGGTAGGTATTATTTAGTAAACGGTAAAGCATCACTAAATAATCCTTCAATATTCATTTTTTGGGATAAGAAACAATACTGGAGAATTGCAGAATTCGACATTTTTTTTTGCGGAAAATTTAATTTCTGTAATCTCTTTAATACAAGTGTCCCACACTTTAAAAGTGTGGGACACTTTTTGCAAAACTATTACATTTTTTTGAAGCGATATTACTTACAAGACCAAACAGATTTCACAAGACTTGCATCTTTCTGGAAATCAGAGAAGCTATACCCTTCTTCCAGCTAATGCTAAAAAAAAATTGAACTTAAATTTAGAAGATCATCCTTATTCCTGTTATAAAAAAGCAAGTGTCCCACACTTTAAAAGTGTGGGACACTTAATGCCGAAGACGATATTACTTACAATACCAAACTGATTTCATAAGACTTGCATCATTGAAGCACTTATTAGTTTAGCCGTTACAACTATAGTGCAATCTAAATGGCTTTGCTGTTTTCCATTCTACCGATTTAATATTTACATACCATTCTGGTGCATTGTCTGGATTTGCAGCATAATCAGCCACAACGACTAAAGGTTTATCGATAAGAATTTGTGAAAAACATCTACCATCGGCTGATTTTATAATATAATTTAATGCTTTATCTTTTCTATTTTTTCGTGAAATTCCAGATATTTTGGCAATGCGGCCGAACCGTACCCGCCGTAAATTTCTATATCTAATAACTTAGCATTATTGCCGGATCTGATTTTAATAAATCATCCAATTCAGCTTTGTCTTTTACTGAGAAGATAAAAATACCTCTGTAATCTTTTTCATTCTCTTCCAGCGGACCTGCAACAACCAGCTTATTAGCCTTTGCCATTTTACCAATATTATCTAAATGTCCGCGGAAAAGTGCGCTTACTTTTTCTTTATCTGTAGATTTATTGGTTCCACTTTTAAGAATCACCAGATAATACGTTTTGATTCCATACTGATCAGCTCCAAGGCTGTCGGCTAAGGCTTTATCGTATTTAGGGTTTTCTGTCTGTGCATTTACTACTACATAAAACAGACTTAAAAAAACTATCAGAACACTGATTTTTTTCATGAGATTTTATTTTATTAAAGATGCTTAGTATTCTGATTCTAAGCAATTACAAAATGCTTCTAATGCGATTACTCAATTGCTGATTGTAGGCCATATTTAGAATTTGATGAAATAAATGCAACCTGAAACTTTCAGACGGATGCGTGAGGGATAGAAGCGGAAAGCCCGCAACGAGGAACGAGTAAGGCTTGAAGCGGATAGCCCGGCCCTTTTCGGGACACGCCCCACTACGAAAAATCGAAGCAGGGCGTGTCCACTTTAAGGTTTTAATTCTCCAATTTCACGCACCTCTACCCGACCGTTATGCTCTAAAATAGGGCAACCTTGGCTAATTCTACAGCCTCTTCAAAACTTTCGGTTTTGCAAATAAGATAACCACCAACCATTTCCTTAACAAAAGGTCCGTCGGTTACTACTTTATTTGTACCGTTAACCACTTTACCCTCATTTTTGAGAGGCTGAGCGCCAACAAATTTTCCCTGTTCTGTTAATTCACCCATCCATAGCATCCATTTTTGCATGTGTGCCTGCAATTTTTCGGTCGAGGCCTGATCTTCAGTACGTTAACATTCGCCACCGCGAAATAATAAAGATATTCTGCCATGTGTTTGTATAATAAAATTAGTTACCCGCGTGTAAAGCCAGACGATTGCCTTCGGTATCCATAAAAAATGCCATGTAACCTACATCCTTGTTTATTTGCGTTTTAGGCATAATAACCTTACCTCCTGCTTTTTCAATTCGATCTACCACTTTTTGAATTTCGGGATTTGCGTTCAGGTAAATGACAGGTCCATCTGATCCCGGTTTTATATCCCCGTTTGCCGAATAAGTTAATGCGCCGGAAACTTTGCCGCTTTGCATCTCCGGATCAAACGGAAAGAATGCCATATTAATGTTGTTCATTTCATGTTCCTGCATGCTTATTTCC
>JBBRCI010000051.1:0-20646 GCA_038204935.1 Sphingobacteriales bacterium
CCCTTATCGTTTTATCAGTAATCGGAATCAGTTCTTGCAAAAAAGAAGAAGGAGCAAAGCCACAGGTTCAGAATCAAACTAAAGTTGAAGCCAAAGTTTTAGGTGCCTTCGATTGATATTAATAATTCACAATAAATAATATAAACCAACCCAAGCATACATACATGAAAAAGTTAATCTTATCCCTTATCGTTTTATCAGTAATCGGAATTAGTTCTTGCAAAAAAGAAGAAGGAGCAAAGCCACAGGTGCAGAATCAAACTAAAGTTGAAGCTAAAGTTTTAGGTGCGTTCGATTGATTTCCATTAATTATTATAGACTTTAATTCAAAATATATAAAAATGAAAAATATAAAATTCGCAATTATTGCTTTAGTTATAATGGGTGCTGCTTCTTTTGGTTTCACTTTAATTAAGGAAAAATCTCCAGTTCAGATTTCTAAGAAAGAAGTTGTAAATGACATTTCAAAAACTGATCAAAATTCAAACAACAACCAACTGGCAAGCTTTGATTAATTTCTGATTTTAGAAGCAGTTTTACTGATTTCTAAAATGGCGTAGTTTAAGATTTATATATTTGCTTTTTAAATCCTTTACCATGCAAGAAATTAAAAAATATGTTAGTGATAACAAGCAACGCTTTCTGGACGAATTGTTCGAGCTGCTTCGTTATCCTTCAGTTAGTGCTGATCCGAAATACAAAAATGATGTATTAAAAACAGCAGATTATGTTGCTGATAAATTAAAAGCTGCAGGTGCAGACAAAGTTGAGGTTTGCCAAACTGCTGGTTACCCAATTGTTTATGGGGAAAAGATATTAGATCCATCACTGCCAACTGTTTTGGTGTACGGGCATTACGATGTTCAACCACCAGATCCTTTGGAATTATGGAAAACTCCTCCATTTGAACCAACGGTTCGTGATGGTAAAATATATGCACGCGGTGCGTGCGATGATAAGGGTCAGTTTTATATGCATGTAAAAGCATTTGAACTGATGATGGATACAAATAGCCTTGCATGTAACGTAAAGTTCATGATAGAAGGTGAAGAAGAGGTTGGTTCAAATAACCTTGGAATATTTGTAAACGAAAATAAGGATCGTTTAAAAGCTGATGTAGTTTTGATTTCTGATACTTCTATGATCAGTCTTGAAAACCCTTCACTTGAAACAGGTTTAAGAGGTCTTTCTTACCTGGAAGTAGAAGTTACAGGTCCGAACCGTGATCTTCACTCCGGAGTTTACGGTGGAGCGGTTGCTAATCCTGCCACCATTCTGGCAAAGATGATTGCCTCACTTCACGATGAAAATAATCATATTCAGATTCCTGGATTTTACGATGATGTTCTTGCTTTGAGTCAGCAAGAAAGGGATGATCTGAATAAAGCGCCTTTTGATGAGGAAGAGTACAAAAAAGATCTGGGAGTTAATGAGTTATGGGGCGAAAAAGGATATACAACTTTAGAGCGAACAGGCACCAGACCAACGTTAGAAGTTAATGGAATTTGGGGTGGCTATATTGGCGAAGGAGCTAAAACGGTTTTGCCTTCAAAAGCGAACGCTAAAATTTCTATGCGACTTGTTCCAAATCAGCAATCTGATAAGATCTCTAAACTTTTTCAGGAACATTTCGAAAAAATTGCCCCTAAAAACGTTAAGATTAAAGTTACTCCTCACCATGGTGGAGAACCTGTTGTTACGCCAACAGATAGTATAGCCTACAAAGCAGCTCAGAAAGCCATTTCAGATTCCTTCGGAAAAGAACCCATACCAACAAGAGGAGGGGGTAGTATTCCAATTGTTGCCTTATTTGAGAAAGAATTAGGCATTAAAACAGTATTAATGGGATTTGGACTTGATAGTGATAATTTACATTCTCCAAATGAGAAATATGATATAGCCAATTACCTTAAAGGAATTGAAACCATTCCTTTATTTCATAAATATTTCGCTGAACTAAGCAAATAAAATTTAAACCCTGTCGCTCTATCAACGACAGGGTTTTTTTAAAGAAAGAAATTCTAAACAGTCCATTTTTCGCATTTTTCAAGAAAAGGATCTTCCACATCAGCTCCTATTCCGGGTTTATCCTCAATATCTAAAAAATAACCATTATATTTTACTCCATCTTTAACAGGATCTTCTAAATGTCCGAGCATACATGTATCCATATCAAAAAACTTAATATTAGGACATGCATACACAAAATGAAGCTTGGCGCTTAATGCAACTCTGCTTTCCAGCATGCCACCCATCATACAAGGAATATTGTATTGAGAAGCAATCTGATGAATTTTTAAAGCTTCTGTGATTCCGCCGGATTTAGCGAATTTTATATTGATCGAATCGCAGGAACCCGATTTGATTAATTTTCGGGCATCATGATGATTGAAACAACTTTCATCAGCCATTATATCGATAGGAGATATTTCTCTGAGTTTTGGTAAATCATCATCGTTCCAAACTCGCATAGGTTGTTCGCAAAATTGAATATTGCATTCGGCCATGCCGGTTAATGCTTCAGAAGCTTCCTGAAAACTCCATCCCTGATTGGCATCGATCCGTAAAATAATTGTTTCGCCAATTGCCTTTCTGATAGACTTCATTCGGCAGATATCATCAGCAACATTTTTTCCGAGCTTAACTTTTAGAATTGTAGCGCCTTTATTTTTGAATTCTACTGCCTTTTTTACCATTTCATCTACTGAACCAATTCCAATGGTGATATCTGTTTCCACTATTTTTTTTTCACCGCCAAGGAATTTATATAGAGGAATATTTTGAGCCTTTGCGGCGATATCATATAAGGCGAGGTTAAAAGCACTTTTTATGGTATGATTATGCGAAGTGAAATCATCCAGCTCCTGCATTCTTTCACTTATTTTTAATGGATCTTTTCCTTTCCAGATTTTCGCGAAGTCCCGGGCCATTACCAGGCAGGTTTCCTGTGTTTCACCAACAATCATCGGGAAGGCGGAACATTCACCAACTCCATAAATATCTGTATCTGTAAAAACACGAATGAAAACGTTCTGTGCATAATGCATTGTTCCGGTTGCAATTGCAAATGGAACCATAGGAATACTGAACCTGTAAATTTCTATGTGAGTAATTACCATTAGATCATTTAATTGAAATTTTAAATCTATAAAAACTTTTAAACCTCACAACCATTTAACTTTACATCAAAGCATTGTATTATGACCAACAGACTTGCCAAAGAAACTTCCCCTTATTTACTTCAACATGCTAATAATCCGGTAGAATGGTTTCCGTGGGGAAATGAAGCTTTAGAGAAAGCAAAATCTGAGAATAAATTAATATTGGTAAGTATTGGTTACTCTGCCTGTCACTGGTGCCATGTTATGGAGCACGAAAGTTTTGAGGACGGTCAGGTAGCAGAAATAATGAACCGGCATTTTGTGTGTATAAAAATTGACCGTGAAGAAAGGCCAGATATTGATCAGATTTATATGAATGCGGTTCAATTAATGACCGAAAGGGGAGGATGGCCTCTGAATTGTTTTTGTCTGCCGGATCAGCGCCCGATTTATGGTGGAACGTATTTTAAGAAACTGGACTGGAGTAATTTGTTGTTAAATCTTGCAAATTTCTGGAATGAAAAACCGGAAGAGGCAATAGGATATGCAGAAAAATTAACCGAAGGCATCCGCCAAAGCGAAAAATTAAAATTGGTTGAGCAAAGTGAAGATTTTAGCAAATCTGATTTACACGAAATAATGGATTCCTGGAAAAGATCTTTCGATATGTCGGAAGGTGGTTATAACCGTGCTCCAAAATTTCCACTTCCTAATAACTGGCAAACTATGATTCAGTATGCTCATTTAATGAAAGAAGATGCTGCACATGTTATAAGCCGTCTGACTTTAGAAAAAATGGCTTTTGGAGGAATTTATGATCAGATTGGAGGTGGATTTGCAAGATATTCTGTGGATGACAGATGGCATGTGCCGCATTTTGAAAAAATGCTGTATGACAATTCTCAGCTTATTTCTCTTTATTCTGAAGCTTACCAATATACTCCAGATGAAACTTATAAAAAGGTAGTTTATGAGAGTATTGAATTTGTAAAGCGTGAACTTACTGCAGAATCTGGTGGATTTTATTCTGCTTTAGACGCAGACAGTGAAGGTGTAGAAGGTAAATTTTACACATTTACCGAAGAGGAATTAGAAGATATTTTGGGTGAAGATTCCGGATTGTTTTTCAAATATTACCATACTTCTGAAGATGGTAACTGGGAAGAGGAACATACAAATATTCCTTTCAGGAAATTGTCTGATGAGGATTTCGCGAAGAAAATGAATATTTCTTTGCAAGATTTAAAAGTTAAAATCGCGGCAGCTAAAGAAAAAGTATTTATAGCAAGAGCAAAACGGGTTAGACCCGGATTAGATAATAAAATTTTATGCAGCTGGAACGGAATGATGTTAAAAGCATTAACCGATGCTTACCGGGTTTTTGATAATGAGGAATTTCTTAGCCTGGCCATAAAAAACGCAAATTTTATCATTGATAATTTATCATACGAGAATGGATTGAGAAGAGTTTATAAAAATGATCAATCGGCTTTGGAATCACATGCGTTTTTAGATGATTATGCTTTTTTTATTGATGGCTTAATAGGTTTGTATGAAGCTACTTTTGATGAAAATTGGTTGAAAAAAGCGAAAGATCTTGCTGATTATGCCATCGAAAATTATTTTGATCCCGAAACAGGAATGTTCTTTTACACTTCGGCTTTGGGAGAACAATTAATAGCCAGAAAGCAGGAAATAATGGATAACGTAATTCCGGCTTCCAATTCTGTAATGGCAAAAAATTTATATAAACTCAGTCATTTTTTTGATGTAGACGATTATCAAAATAAAGCGCTGCAAATGCTCAAAAATGTAACGCCATTTATAAAATCTTATCCTTCCGGGTATTCAAACTGGATATCCTTACTATTAATGGAGGTTTTTGGCGTATATGAAATTGCTGTTACAGGTACCGAGGCTGAAATTAAGCGAAAAGAAATTGAGAAATATTTTATTCCTAACAAAATACTTTTGGGTGGTAAATCAGGAAGTTTACCTTTGCTGAAAGACAAGCTAACCGAAAAGACAATGATTTATGTTTGTGAAAACAGAACATGCCAACTTCCGGTTATCAATACACAAGACGCAATTAAACAAATTTTAAACTGAAGTTAGATTATTAATTTCTGAATTTTTATTAATCTAAAATACTTCAAAAATCAAATGACAATGAATATTCAATCCAATAGCGTAGTATCGCTAACTTATGATCTTTACAGTAATGAAAATGGTGAAGAAGTATTTGTAGAACAAGCTAACTCAGAAAACCCGCTTGTATTTTTATATGGCGTAGGTATGATGTTACCTAAGTTTGAAGAGAATTTAACAGGATTAAAAGCTGGTGACACTTATGATTTTCATTTAATAGCATCTGATGCATATGGCGATAAAGATGAAAGTGCCGTAACAGAGCTTCCTTTAGATATGTTTGGCGATATGGAAAAGCCTGCAGTGGATTCTATTTTACCTTTACAGGATAATAATGGAAATCAATTCCAGGCCCGTGTTACCGAAGTTTCTGAAGCCGCAGTTAAAGTTGATCTTAATCATCCTATGGCCGGACAGGATTTGCATTTTAAAGGCAATATCTTAGACGTTAGAGAAGCAACTGAAGAAGAATTAGCTCATGGTCATGCTCATGGAGCAGATGGGCATGAGGCTCATTAGTAAATTCTTTTAAACAAAAAATCCCCATCCAATCCGAACGGGGATTTTTTATGCTTATATTTTTAATTATGCCAAAGAATACAACTCTTCTCTTTGCTGCTTCACAACATCAGAATTAATATATTCATCATAAGTCATTAATTTATCAATAATTCCTCCCGGAGTTAATTCCACAACGCGGTTTGCAACAGTTTCAGTTAATTCGTGGTCACGTGATGTAAATAGAATTACACCTTTAAAATCTTGCATTCCGTTGTTTAATGCGGTAATAGATTCCAGATCCAGGTGATTTGTTGGCTCATCAAATAACAAAACATTCGCTTGCTGCAACATCATTCTGGAAAACATGCAGCGCATTTTTTCTCCTCCAGAAAGTACAGAAGATTGCTTTAAAACTTCTTCGCCAGAGAAAAGCATTCTTCCCAGAAAGCTTCTCACAAACTGCTCGTCTTTATCAGCTTCAGAATATTCTCTTAACCAATCTACTAGATTTGTATCTTTTCCTTTAAAATATTCTGAATTATCATTCGGGATGTCAGCCGTATTAATAGTTACGCCCCACTTGAATGAACCGGTAAAGTCATTATCTCTTCCCGAAAGGATATCGTAAAATGCTGAAGTTGCTAAACTGTTTTCTGATAAAATGGCAATTTTATCTCCTTTATTAACCATTAAGTTGATATCAGAAAATAAAACTTCACCATGTAATTCTTTACGCAGATTTTCAATCTGTAGGATTTGATCTCCAGCTTCGCGTCCCTGATGATTAAAAATAATTGCCGGATATTTTCTGTTCGATGGTTTTATTTCTTCCAGATTTATCTTATCAAGAGCCTTTTTACGACTTGTTGCTTGCTTTGATTTTGAAGCATTCGCTGAAAAGCGACGAATAAAATCCTGTAATTCTTTTACTTTATCTTCTAATTTTTTATTTTGATCTGATTTTTGTCTGGATGCCAGCTGACTCGACTCATACCAGAATGAATAATTACCAGTATAAATAGTCATTCGGCTGTAGTCTATATCTACTACGTGCGTACAAACTGTATCTAGAAAGTGTCTGTCGTGAGATACAACCAGAATAATTCCTTCATAACTTGCCAAAAAATCTTCTAACCAGGCAATGGTTTGAATATCCAAATCGTTGGTTGGCTCATCCAATAATAAAATATCTGGTTTGCCAAATAAAGCTTGTGCTAACAAAACACGAACTTTTTGATTACCATCTAATTCTTTTAGTAATTTATAGTGAGAATCTTCTTTGATTCCAAGATTACTCAACATGGTTGCTGCATTATTTTCCGCATTCCAACCATCCATTTCAGCAAAAACATTCTCTAGTTCTCCGGCACGTTCGCCATCTTTTTCTGTAAAATCTTCTTTGGCGTATAAAGCATCTTTTTCTTTCATGATGCTGAATAGCTCTTTATGGCCCATTAATACAGTTTCGATTACCGGATATTCATCAAATGCATAATGATTCTGAGTCAATACTGCCATTCTTTCTCCTGGAGTAAATGATACTGAACCACTGGAAGGATCAATTTCTTTCGAAAGGATTTTTAAGAAAGTAGATTTTCCGGCTCCATTAGCGCCAATAACTCCATAACAGTTGCCCTGAGTAAACTTTAAGTTAACGTCTTCAAATAGAGTGCGTTTTCCGTAACGCAGAGATAAGTTTGATACTGTAATCATGCTTTGTGAAATGAGGTGCAAAAGTACGGATTTTCAACCGGATACGAAATAAATATGGACCTTTGACATTCTCCCGACCAAAATCCTGCAAAGAGTAAAATCTATATCAAAAATTAAATGTTAAATTAAACATGAATTCAGGAAGGATTAATTGATCAAAAAGGCCAGCGTTGGTACATCCAAAATACGGATTGTAGTAATACCGGAATTGAAATTATATAATTAACTTTCTTTGTTGAAATTCTGAAACCAAGTATTAATAGACTTACTAAGCCAATTATAAGACTGATAATTATAAACTGACCTGCTTCCAATCCTAAATTAAAGGGGAGAAGAGTTGTCCATAAATTAAATTTCATTCCCATAAAAAGATCAAGTAATAATCTTGAAAATCCCATTCCGTGAATCAATCCAAATAAAAAGGAGAATGAGATTCTGTATTTGTGAAACTGAGGGAATAATAAATTTTCAATACAGGTTATAAATATGGTTAAAGCAATTAGAAACTCTATTAATTGGGTATCAAAAGCAATTATTTTTAAAACACTTAAGGCTAAGGTTATAGAGTGAGCAACAGTAAATGATGTGATTATACCTAAAATTTTTTTCCAGTCTTTAGCTGTGTAAATGGCACAAATTGCCAGTAAAAACAATATATGGTCATAACCGTTTAAATCCAGAATATGAAAAAAACCTTGCTGAAGGAAAATAATAAATTCACTCATTGTTGCCCGCGAAAATATCAAATGACTTTGAGTAAATCACATAATTCACCGATTATCATTTAAAATTTTCTTCTTTGTCTTTATCATGAGTTTATTAAAACAGGAAATATATAATTTATGCAGTGAGTATATTGAATCACGAATTAAATCAATAGAAAATGCCATTCATGCAGCCCGCGAATCATCAATTGATGATACCAAAAGCAGCGCCGGGGATAAATATGAAACCGGAAGAGAAATGATGCAGCAAGAAATAGATCGAAATACTAAACAGCTTTTTGAAGCCGGTAAATTAAGACTGGTCTTACAAGGAATTAGTACCGAAAGTAAGGATGAGATTATAAAACCAGGAAGCCTTATTTTTACGAATTTTGGTAATTTCTATATTTCTATTAGTGCCGGACATTTAAAATTGAACGGGCAGGAATACTTTGCAGTTTCTGCTTCATCGCCAATAGGTATGCAGCTTATTAATCGTAAAAAGGGAGACAAATTTGATTTTAATGGAAGGGATTATATAATTAATGAGGTACAATAAAAAAGCCGGCGCTGCCGGCTTTAAATTATTTTAAATCGATTTTTACATTTTCTCCGGGATTATATTTTTCTCCGGTAATGCTTGCTTTAACAAATCCGTAAAGCTGAGATATTTTTGTATCTGGTGTATCCCAGATCTCTGCCTCATCTAATTCTACTTTTAATAAAGCAACTGTTGGATCGTCTTTTCCTTCAGGGAACCATGCTTTTAAAAATGGGCTCCATAATTCATCAATTTTAGATTTATCCTGGTTGATAGTTGCTTTTCCGCTTGCGGATATATACAAATCTTTTCCCGGATCGCTATAATTTAATCCAACGTTCGAGTTATTCCTAATCTCTTCAACCTTATGAGAGTTAATGTCGATAAAGAACCAAACTAAACCATCTTCCTTTATTGGCTGAGTATACATGGGTCTGCTATGCGTGCGGCCGTCGTTATTCACTGTAGTTAACATACAAAGCTTAATGTCTTTAATTTTTTCTGCCAATAGTTGAATATTGCCTTCGTATTTAACGCGATTTGAATTTTGTTGATTTTCCATAGATGTTTTTTGTAATACCTACACCATAAGGACGACTTTTGTTTAAAGCAATTTGAAATATTACTATTCCGGGACCTGTAAAACCGAAGCTTCTTCGGTTTTTAAAGAGGTGGAAATCATCTGATTTATTTTATTGATTTCATCGCTGCTAAGGTATCTCCATTTGCCAACGCTTAAACCTTCAAGGTCAACATTCATAATGCGAACACGTCTGAGTTTTAAAACATGATATCCCAAAACCTCGCACATTCTTCTGATTTGTCTGTTCAATCCCTGGGTTAAAGTGATGCGGAACCGTTGTTTATTTTCCTGAGAAACTTTGCATTTTTGAGTAACTGTATTTAAAATGGCAACACCATTAGCCATTTTCTTAATAAATTCCCGACTAATAATACGGTCAACAGTAACCACATATTCTTTCTCGTGATTATTTCCCGCCCGCAAAATCTTATTTACAATATCACCGTCACTGGTTAAAAATATCAATCCTTCAGAAAGTTTATCTAATCTTCCTATCGGGAATATTCTTTCTTTGTGTCTGATAAAATCAATAATATTTCCTTTGATATTTCTCTCTGTCGTGCACGTAATTCCAACAGGCTTATTAAAAGCTATGTAAATAGGCTCTTTTTTTTCCTTAAGGGGTTTGCCGTCAATAAACACTACATCGCCCTCATTAACCTTGGTGCCCATTTCTGGTATCTGCCCGTTAAGCGTAACACGACCTTGCTCAATTAACTTATCTGCTTCCCTTCGGGAGCAGAAACCTGTTTCACTGATAAATTTGTTTAATCGGGTTTGTTTTTGTTCAAGATTGTTCATTAGAGCGTTAGGCAGAATTTAAGGAGTCAAATTTTTAAGTAGCCAGTTATTTAATTCGCGGCTTAAAGCTATCCGTTTATTTGTAAATGCATGATCGGTGTTCCAAATTTTATAAATCAGATTTTTTTTAGCGGGATATCTGGCCAGATAATTATTGTTTTTATGCTCATCAATAATTAAAATGGGTTTATTAGAATGTTTAACTAGTTCCTCAATATTGTATTGTTCCACGTTATCTAAAATATTTTTCAGATAATTATTCGGATCACAATTTAATACCTCTAATGTAGAAATATATTCTCTTAAACTCAGAATGTTTCCTTTTGCTTGCGGTCCCTGAAAAATGGTGTAAGGGTTAAATACAGAAATTCCGGCTACAGCTTTTACCCGAGGATCCTGAATTCCTTTTATCATCGCTAATCCGGCGCCCATACTATGGCCGATTAAAGCAATTCGAGTGCTGTCAACTCGTAATAATTCAGAATTCTCCGGAGTAGTGATATAATCTAAAACCGCATCAATATCATCCAGACTATTTTTAAAACTGAAAACTCCTTTGCTGCCCCATGAACCGCGGTAATCAAAAAATATAACATTATAACCTGCCCGGCGAAGGTTTTGTGCTATGTCCAGGTTTCTTTCATTTCCCGGTATGCCATGAAGTAAAATAACAGTTGGGTGAGGACCGGGACCGTTTGCAACATATTCAAACCCAAATATGGTGGAACCTGAAGAATTTATCTGAAGCTCTTCAATTCTGGCTGGATCCTGAAGGTCTGGTTTTTCATCTATCAGTAAATAATCTTCGGATGGTTTTTCTGTTTCCCGGGAATTATATTTACAGGAACCCAGACTCATTAAAAAAAATCCTGATAAGAAAATTAACTGAAGATAAAGTTTACCCATAATTTATATTTGAGGAAAAATAGGCTATATCAATCAGAAAAACAATTTAACATAAAAAAAAGCTTAAACAGATTTTCTGATTAAGCTTTTAATACTGATATTTTTAATTATTATTTAACTTTTATTTCTGCTTCATAATTGCCCCAGTGCAAGGCTACTTCTCCATCCTTTTTAATCTCGAAAGTCATTTTTTCCATGCTTTTAGAGGTTTTTTCGGTTTTAACATCTACACGCAAAAAGTCATCATCCTGCTTGTAGTTTGTTCCCCACTGTTTCCATGTTTTGTTAAAAATAAATGTCCATTTATCTTCTCCGGGAATGGAATATAAGCTGTATTTACCGGCAGGTAATGATTTACTTTCAACCATAATATCTTTAGAAGTTTCAAAAACTGTGGCTTCATTAGCTCCGGTACGCCAAACTTCTCCAAACGGAGCAATCTCTTTTCCAATAGTTCTGCCTTTTACAGAGGGCTGACTGTAATCAATCGTAATAGTTGCACCAGATTTTATGGTTTCTGAAACTTTAGCAGGTGGACTAGCTCTTTTACTTTTATCTTCCTGCGCTAAAGCAGTAATAGCCGTGAACATTCCGGCAATAAGTGTAAACACAATAATTTTCTTTTTCATAGGATTGATTTTTACTAATTAACGAATTAAGTGTTTTATTATTGATAAAAATTTAAATAGATTGTTACAACTAATTAAAAACTTCTTACAATACTATTGTGCAAAGTTTTTGGACTCCAATAACCACTTGCAATAATTCTTCTGATAGTGAACAAAGGATCCTGGTCATCACGTTTTTCAGCTAAAATAAAAGCTCCTATAAATCCTCTCTTTTTTAACTCAGGAATTGCCTCTTTGTTCCACAAACCAAATGGAAAAGCAAAATATTTAATATCCTTTCCGGTGATATCTTCTAATACTTTTGTTGGTTTTTCAATTTGTGTAACCCAATCCTGGCCTTGATATTTTTTAACATTATGATGATCCCAGGTATGTGATCCAATTACATGACCATTATCTGATAATTCTTTAACTTGCGCTTTACTCATGTAATTAGGTCGGCCAAGTGAAACAGTCATGATAAAAAATACGCCTTTAAAACCATATTTTTTCATTTCGGGAGCCGCAACAGTAAACTGGTCCAGATCTGTATCATCAAAAGTAAGCATGATTGGTTTGCTTGGCAGTTTTGCGCCGGTGTTTAAATAATTATACAATTGATCTGGCAGAATAGTATGATATCCACTATCAGAAAGCATTTTCATTTGCGCTTTGAAATCTGAAATCGGGACAATGTAATCTTTAGCAGCTTTTGAATCTTTCTCACGCCAGTTTCTAATCTGGTGATAACATAGTATCGGAATTTGCGGTCGTGCTAAAATGGCAGCCGCCGAAGCTACTTTGTTTGTTGGAGCTTCAGGTTTTTGTTCTTCAACAGGAACAGTAGTTTCAGTTTGAACAGAATCTTCAGAAACACTAGTTTTAGCATCGCTTGTAGTTTGGCAGGATGAATTAAACAATACGGCAGCCAGTAATAAAGCGGAAATTGGAAATTTAAACATTATTGGAAATTTAAAATAGATATTATGTCTTTCAGCGGGCTAAAATAGGTAAAAGGCTTCAATTCAATCTTTGGGAATTATAATATTTTAAAATAAATTTTTTCTGTAATTTTTTTTCGATTTGAATGATTTTAGGCCATGGGCAAATTAATACATTACCTTTGTTTCTTTTCTTAAGAACCTCCGGATGAACAAAAAAGTATTAGAAATTTTAAAAATTAAAGATCTCAACGAAATGCAGAAAGCAGCCATAGCAGTTCCTGCCGAAAGGGATCTTGTTTTATTATCACCAACCGGCTCCGGTAAAACTCTTGCATTTCTGTTGCCCTTATTAAAATCTTTAAAATCAGATAGTTCTTACGTTCAGGTATTAATTTTAGTTCCCTCCCGTGAGCTTGCTTTGCAAATTGAGCAGGTTTTTAAATCAATGCAAACAGGTTTTAAAATAAATTGCTGTTATGGCGGGCATTCTACTAAAACAGAGAGGAATAATTTTACCCATCCGCCTGCCGTGTTAGTTGGAACTCCCGGTCGTATATATTACCATCTCAGAAATGAGAATTTTAATCCTGAATATATTTCCACATTGATTTTAGATGAGTTTGATAAATCGCTCGAGTTTGGTTTTGAGACTGATATGTCAGCAATTATCAGTCGCTTATCCGGATTGAAAAAACGAATTCTTACCTCCGCAACTCAGATGGATGAAATTCCGAATTTCACGGGAGTTAAAAATCCGGTAGAGATAGATTATTTAAAAGACCAGAAAACGGCACCTGATCTTAAAATTAAATCAGTTATTTCTTTAGCTGCTGATAAACTGGATACTTTATTTTCATTGATTTGTAAAATAGGGAATAAGCCAACACTAATTTTCTGTAATCACCGCGAAGCGGTTGAAAGAATAAGTGATCTTTTATTTGAGCGTGGATTGAAACATGATATTTTTCATGGTGGAATGGAGCAAGATGATCGGGAGAAAGCACTTTTGAAGTTTAGAAACGGGAGTCATTTTATTTTAATTACTACCGATCTCGCTTCACGCGGATTGGATATACCTGAAATTGAAAATATTATTCATTACCAAATGCCACATACAGAACAGGCATTTTTACATAGAAATGGTCGCACAGCCAGAATGAATGCAACAGGCACTTCTTACTTAATTTTAAATCCGGATGAAAGGCCTGCTTATCTAAAAGAAGATCCAGAAATAGTAGAATTAAATGATGAGGATATTTTGCCCCGAAATTCCGACTGGTTAACTTTATATATTGCTGCAGGTAAAAAAGATAAAATAAATAAAATTGATATTGTTGGTTTAATGCTTAAAAAAGGTGGCTTGCAAAAAGATGAACTTGGTTTAATTGAGGTTCTGGATTTTGCATCGTATGCTGCTGTAAAGCGCAATAAAGCCGAAAAACTAATATCTTTACTGAAGCAGGAAAAAATAAAAAATAAAAAAATCAAAATAGAAATATCCCGCTAGTCTAAAATCTTTATAAATGAGTAATAACGATGTAATGAAGAAGCTGCGAGTGGCTCTTAAATTAAATGATGAAGAAATTGTTAATATTTTGAAACTTGCAGATTTTGCCATTACTAAGAGCGAATTGGGGGCAATTTTTAGAAAAGAGGATCATCCCAATTTTAAACCCTGCGGTGATCAAATTTTACGAAATTTTTTGAACGGTTTGATTATTTACAAGAGAGGTCCAAAGCCTATAAATTAAATCTTTTTGCGATTTATACTTTTATATTCTCAATATATTAATAAGATCATTATGAGTAATTTAATTCAATTGGGAATTGCCGGCTTCGTTACCGGATTAATGCTTTACTGCATTTTAAATTCGACTGAAGAAAAGCGGGGGAATTCACATTTACTACTTTTTAGAACCTGTAGCTAGAAGTCTTAAAGATTAAAAATTCAATTACTCAAAACCTTTTTTAGAACAAAGGTTTACGTTGTCTTGTTATATATGGGAACTAAAAACATAAACATGTCTAACGAACAAGAAAATAAAAAGGAAAGTCCATCTCAAAAGGAAAATAATGCTGGTAATATAGGTCGCGAGTCTGGTGTTAAGAACGAAGAACAATCTCAATTTTCAAGCGATGGCCGTAAGCCTGGCGAAAAACATGGCGTAAATGAAAGCGGAATTGCCGAAAATGAAGAAAATCATTGGTCTGGAGATGCCAATCAGCGGGAAGTTGTGAAAAACAAGTCTGAACTAAATTCTGAAGCGACCCAAACATCTTTTCAAGGTAGAAACCAAGGTGATAATCATGTAACCAATGCCGGGGGAACATCCCAGGAAGATCTGGAAAAAGGTAATACGGGGTTAACAGATGAAGAAAACAAATAATAATGGTTGTAGGTTATCCTGCACATTTTAGCTTTCGAAAGTTTCTAATTAGATAATTCTATTAAGATGTATTGCTTAAACGATCAGTGTGCTAAATTTTAAAAATTTCAGAAAAATTCAATTACTGGCAAGGTTTTTAAGCGTATTAGGCTAAAATCAAAAACCAAAACTTATGAGCAACAAAAAAAATATCTCCGCTTTAGCACCAATTTTATTAGTAGGAATTGCAGCCGGTGCAGCTGCCTGGTATTTATTAAAAACTGATAAAGGAAAAGAAACTGCTGATACCTTAGTTGATACATTTAATGATTTAACTAAGAATTTTCAAGCGAAAGCTTCAGAAAGCCTTAACCAGGTAACTGAGCAAGCTAAAACAGTAATTGATAATTTAAGAGCAAGAACTTCTAACGTTTAAGTTCTAACTGCTTTTCAAAAAAAACCGGCTAAAATATTTTAGCCGGTTTTTTTGATGATTTGAAAATCAGGTATTTAAACGTTTATAAAAATATAATCCAGGTATTTTATTATAAAAATTATATCTACCTTAATGATATAAAATTATCGTTGCATTTAATTCATTTAATAGCTTCTGTATTTTTTATCGGGGGTTTTGAACCTACAACTACCAAAAAAATCTGTGCTTGTCATCTAATTTAAAAGGATGATTTGCACAGATGTTTTTTTGTCACTCATTTTTTATTGAATATGTTATTTTTTTATAATAAAATGGATGTAACCAGAAAGGATGAAAACAGTCTGGTATTAGAACAAAGTAACTTTTGGCCTAAAAGTATTTTATTTGTTATTATGATGATTGGAATTTTTCTTATAGCCTATTTCCCGGTCACAGATGATATCTACTTTTTTTACTTAGGAATTTTATTTACGCCTTTGGCTGCTATGGCTTACGTTTTTCTTCCCACCAAGATTTTTATAATGGAAAGAAAATCTAAAATTGCGATTTTAAGCCGATCCGGAATATTAAATTCTAGAGATCTTAATTTAACATATTCAGATATTGACGATTTTGTAATCCAAAAGGAATTATTATCACCCAACGGGAAGAAAATTTGCTATAAACTTCAAATAATTGAAAAAAACGGAGATGTATCCACCATTTTTTCAAGTACAAATAATAAAAAAGTTATTGAAAAACAAGATCTTATAAAAAGCTATTTTCTTGCTGCCTGATAAATATTTATATTTCTAAAATGAAACCTCACAGACTACTTTTGGCTTTAATTCCGATTGTGATTTTTATAGGCGGTTGTGGAACAAGCCGATTAAATGCTCTCCATGACGACGGAAAAATTGAAGCGACATTTGTTCAAATTAATGATGTTTATGAAATTGCACCTTTAGCGAATGGAACGCTCGGTGGAATGGCCCGCGTTGCACAGGTAAAAAAAGAACTCAAGCAACAGAATTCAAATACATATATGATTATGTCCGGAGATTTTTTGAGTCCTTCGGTATTTAATAGTTTAAAGTATGAGGGTAAAGCTATCCGAGGTCGCCAAATGGTTGATGCCATGAATGCTGCAGGTGTGGATCTGGCAGTTTTTGGAAATCATGAATTTGATATCAAAGAAAACGAACTTCAGGACAGAATTAACGAATCTGATTTTAAATGGGTGTCGAGCAACACTTTTCATCTTAAAAATGATTCAATCATTCCCTTTTATAAAATGAAAGAGGGGAGTATTGAGAAATTTCTAAAAACATATATTCTGAATATTAAAGATGCCGATGGTACAACAGCAAAAATTGGCTTTATTGGATTAACTCTGCCATTTAATAAAGCACCTTATGTTAGTTATACTGATCCCTTAACTGCGGCTAAATTGGCTTATAATCAGATAAAAGATTCTGTGCAGGCGGTTGTTGCCATAACGCATCAGCTTATGGACGATGATATTAAACTGGCAAAAGAAATCCCTGGCTTGCAAATTATTATGGGAGGGCATGAGCACGATATGCGTTATCAAAAAGTGGGGGATGTATACATTACAAAAGCTCACGCAAATGCGAAGTCTGCATACATTATTAAATTATTTATAGATAAAAATACACATCAGGTTACGTTAACACCTGACTTGAAAATGATTGATGCTTCCGTTCCCATAGATAGCAATGTTA
The DNA here is from genome assembly GCA_038204935.1 of Sphingobacteriales bacterium. GTDB lineage: Bacteria > Bacteroidota > Bacteroidia > Sphingobacteriales > Sphingobacteriaceae > Daejeonella. The sequence continues at coordinate 17,077 of JBBRCI010000051.1, forward strand.
ATTCTGTAGTTCAAAAATGGATCAGTATTGCCGATAAAAGTTTTGAATCAGTTGGTTTTGATCCAAAGGCCGTTTTAAGATCTGACGGAAGGACTTTCGATGGGCGGGAAACTGAGATAAGAAGTAAGACCACCGACCTAACGCGGTTAATCGCCAACTCCATGTTGACCTCATTTGGCGATGCTGATGCCGCGATTTTCAATGCAGGCTCTATTCGACTTGATGATATTTTACAATCTCCGGTAACTCAATATGATATTATCAGAGCTTTGCCTTTCGGCGGAGGTGTTCACCTGGTGGATATAAAAGGGAATTTACTGCTTAAAACTTTAGAAGTCGGTTTAAAAAATAGAGGAATTGGAGGCTATCTGCATTATAGTAATATTGCTTTAACAAAGGATAATTCATGGTTAATTAAAGGCCAACCCATTGATCCTGAAAAGGTTTATAAAGTTGTTTTTACGGATTTCCTGCTAACTGGAAATGAAACAAATCTTGATTTCCTGAATGATAAAAATCCGGACATCCTACAAATTTATCCAGAAGAAAATACACCCGGAAATAAAAGGACAGATATCAGATTATTAGTGATAGATTATCTGAGATAATAAAAAAACCGCTTTGAATGAAGCGGTTTTAATTTATTATTCAGTTTCAGAACTTATTTCTGCTTTGTCTTTCGTATTCAGAAACACAAACTGATTGTCAAAAACATCGACTTTTATTTTGCTGTCTTTATCAACTTTCCCTGCTAAAATATCTTTTGAAAGTTCGTTTAGAATGCGTTTTTGAATCACTCTTTTTAAAGGTCTTGCACCAAATTGCGGATCATAACCTAATTGTGATAACCAATCCAAAGCTTCATCAGAAGCTTCTATTTGAATGCCCATTTCGGCTAAAGTATCCTGAACTCCTTTAAACTGAAGTGTTACAATGTCACGTAATTCATCGCGGTTAAGCGGAGTAAACATAATCAATTCATCAATCCGGTTTAAAAACTCCGGCCGAATGGTTTGCTTTAACAAATCAAACAGTTCGTTTTTCGTTTTTGCGATCACTTCGTCACGATTAGCATCGTTCAAATCTTTAAAATTCTCCTGAATTAAATGAGAGCCAATATTTGAGGTCATGATAATGATAGTGTTTTTAAAATTCACTAGCCTTCCTTTATTATCTGTTAAACGGCCATCATCTAAAACCTGAAGTAAAATATTAAATACATCCGGATGCGCTTTCTCTATCTCATCCAATAAAACAACAGAATATGGTTTGCGACGAACGGCTTCAGTCAGTTGTCCTCCTTCATCGTACCCTACATATCCCGGAGGCGCACCAATTAACCTGGAAACAGAATGGCGCTCCTGGTATTCACTCATATCAATACGAACCATCGAATGCTCATCATTGAAAAGAAACTCGGCCAGTGCCTTAGCTAATTCTGTTTTTCCAACTCCGGTTGTTCCCAGAAAAATGAAAGAGCCGATAGGTTTACGTTTATCCTGCAAGCCTGCACGTGAGCGACGAATAGCATCCGAAATAGCTTCAATAGCTTCATCTTGTCCGGCAACACGTTTATGTAATTCCAGCTCCAGATGAAGAAGTTTTTCACGCTCGCTTTGGATCATTTTAGTAACCGGAATTCCGGTCCAGCGTGAAACAACTCCCGCAATATCTTCGGCGGTAACCTCTTCTTTAAGCATCCGACTTTCGGATTGTGTATTCTCCAGCTCTTGTTTAAGCTGCTCAACTTCATCCTGAGTTTCCTTTATTTTACCATAACGTAACTCAGCTACTTTGCCATAATCACCAGCACGTTCTGCCTGATCTGCTTCTAATTTGAAGTTTTCAATCTGCTCAATTTTGTTATTTATATTATCCAGAAGACTTTTTTCTCCCTGCCATTTTGCTCTTAAAGAATCACGTTCGCCGGATAAATTCGCAATATCTTCACTCAGATCCTTTACCTTTTTCTCATCATTTTCTCGCTTGATTGCCTCACGCTCAATTTCAAGCTGCATAATTTTGCGGTTCAATTCATCAACTACTTCCGGTACTGAATCCATTTCCAGGCGAAGCTTAGAAGCTGCCTCGTCCATCAGGTCAATAGCTTTATCGGGTAAAAAACGATCAGAAATATAACGTTGAGAAAGCTCTACAGCAGCAATAATGGCTTCATCCTTAATCCTGACTTTATGATGAGTTTCATAGCGTTCTTTTAAACCACGTAAAATGGAAATGGCATCCTGCGTATCCGGTTCATTAACCATAACTTTCTGAAAGCGGCGCTCAAGAGCCTTATCTTTTTCCAGATATTTCTGATATTCATTTAAAGTGGTTGCTCCAATAGCACGTAATTCGCCACGGGCAAGCGCAGGTTTTAAAATATTGGCCGCATCCATTGCACCTTCGCCACCTCCGGCTCCAACCAGCGTATGAATCTCATCTATAAATAATATGATCTCGCCATCGCTTTGCGTCACTTCTTTAATTACCGCTTTTAATCGCTCTTCAAATTCACCTTTATATTTTGCTCCCGCGATAAGCGCACCCATATCCAGAGAATAAACAGTTTTGGATTTCAGATTTTCCGGCACATCTCCTTTAATAATCCGGAATGCAATTCCTTCGGCTATTGCTGTTTTACCAACGCCCGGTTCACCAATCAAAATAGGATTATTTTTTGTACGCCTGGATAAAATCTGAATTACTCTTCGTATTTCTTCATCCCGGCCAATAACCGGATCTAATTTACCGGTTCCAGCATATTCGTTCAGATTTCGGGCATATTTATTCAAGGCATTATAAGTCGCCTCGGCATTTTGATCTGTAACCCGGCTGCTACCGCGAAGTTCTATAATTGCTTTCTTCAGATCTTTTTCATTAACACCCGAATCTTTCAGCATATTGCTTACTTTATCTCCGGTGCTTAAAATTCCTAAAAGGAGATGTTCAACAGATACAAATTCATCCTTAAATTCTTTTAAATATGTTTGCGCCTTTTGTAAAGCACTGTTTGCGGTTGATGAAAGATAGGCTTCGCTTCCGCTCACTTTTGGAAAACTTTGTATTTGTGCATCTAAAACAGATGTAAGGCGGACCAGATTAACGTTCAGCTTTTTCAATAAAAAACTGATTACATTCTCGTCGACCATTAACAAACCTTTTAAAATGTGAGCAGTTTCAATAGCTTGCTGCTGATTGCCAACTGCTATTTCGGAAGCTTTCTGAATAGCTTCCTGCGCCTTGATTGTAAAGTTGTTAAAATTCATATATAGGGTTTATCAAAACAACAACCATTGCCCCATATTGATTTGAAAATGGAATTTTTGTCTGAGAAAATATTTTTAGTATGACGAAATGTCTAGTAGGAGAGCGGAGAAGAAGAAATTTAGGCAAAAAATTCTCTACTAAACAAGAAAGCTCTGAAATTACAGAGCTTTTAGATTAAATATTTTTTAGTTTGTCTGTTTAATGTTTAGCTGATTTTTGAAGTGGTCAGCTGGCTAGCATTTTCATCATCATATTTAATTCTACTTAAATTTAAGAGCGCTATCGCTGAACTCTTAAACC
>JBBRCI010000052.1:0-20443 GCA_038204935.1 Sphingobacteriales bacterium
TTTGCAGATTCAGTTATGATTCTTTTTAAAATCCCTCTTTCAAAAAATTTAATATAATGTGGATGGCTGATATTTTCGTTAAAACTTAATGAACTTCCCAGATCAACTGCACCTCCTATAATAACGAGTTTGCCCTTTGGAACCATAATGGTGTTAATTTTATTTCAATATTTCAAATATATAATTACATGAAGTAAGTTTAAACTTTACTTTTAAAACTTATCCACAAAAAAACTTTATATATTGACCGTGGTTTACACTTATAGCTTTTACTTCAACAACCATTCCATATAAAACATGAAAATGTCTGATGAGGACCTAATTGAAATCCAATAAGGCTTTCGGCCATTCATTTTTTTTTATGTGTTCTGGATATTAAGAGAGTGCATTTCACAAAACGTTTGATTTAATAGATTAATAATGATTCTGTACAGTATAAATATCGATATCAAAAGCTGATATTCTGCTGTTCATTTGACTCAAATCCATAAAAAATACAATTTAACAGAATGAAAATCCTTGGAATACAAGTTTTAAAAGGTCCGAATATTTGGTCGATACGTAGAAAAAAATTAATACAAATGCGTTTGGACCTTGAGGATCTGGAGCAAAGCCCTACCAATAAAATTCCTGGGTTCAGAGAAAGAATCGAGCAATTGCTCCCAACCTTACAAACACATCGCTGCTCTCCGGGTTTTGAAGGCGGCCTTTTCGAAAGAATAGAAACCGGTACCTGGATGGGGCATGTTATTGAACATATCGCATTAGAAATTCAAACCCTTGCGGGGATGGAAACCGGCTTTGGCAGAACGCGGGAAACAAAAACAAGCGGAATCTATAATGTTGTATTTAGTTATATAGAAGAGTCGGTTGGTGTTTATTCCGCAGAAGCATCTGTCAGAATTGCCGAAGCACTGATATCAGGTGAAGAATATGATTTGGAAAAAGATATCATGGCAATGAAAAAAATGCGTGAGCGTGAACGTTTTGGTCCAAGCACCGGTTCTATTATTGACGAGGCCGTAGCCCGACGCATTCCATTTATCCGTTTAAATTCAAGCTCATTAGTTCAGTTGGGGTATGGTAAAAATCAGGTCCGTTTCAGAGCTACCATGACCGATAAGACCAGTAGTATTGCTGTGGATATAGCCGGAAATAAAGACGAAACCAAACGTATGCTGCAGGAACAGGCTATTCCTGTTGCAAAAGGCTTAACGATTTCAAATATGGAAGGCCTTGAAGAAGCTCTTTCTAAAGTTGGCTTTCCATTGGTTTTTAAACCTTTAAATGGAAATCATGGTAAAGGAGCGACTATAAATGTGAAGACCCGCGAAGAGGCAATAGAAGCATTTGCCTTTGCTCAGCAATATTCAAATAGGGTAATTGTAGAACGGTTTATAACCGGATATGATTTCCGGGTTTTGGTAATTGATAATCAGATGGTTGCTGCGGCACAGCGTGTGCCTGCACATATTATTGGGGATGGTGAACACACCGTTCAGGAATTAATTGAAATAGAAAATAACGATCCGCGTAGAGGTTACGGACATGAAAATGTACTAACCGAGATCACCGTTGACCGTGATACTTTAGATCTGCTTGAAAAAAGAGATTATACCCTGGAAAGTATTCCTAAATCAAAAGAAGTTATTTACCTAAAATCAACCGCCAATTTAAGTACGGGCGGAACCTCAATAGATGTTACCGATATGGTGCATCCGCAGAATATTTTTGTTTGCGAGCGCATTGCACGAATAGTTGGTTTGGATATTTGCGGAATCGACATTATGGCAAATAATTTAACACAGCCCTTAACAGAAAATGGTGGTGTTGTATTAGAGGTAAATGCGGCTCCCGGCTTTAGAATGCACCTTGCACCAAGCGAAGGTTTGCCCAGAAATGTAGCCGCTCCGGTTTTAGATATGCTTTATCCTCCCGGAAAATCTGCCCGTGTGCCTATTATTGCCGTAACCGGAACAAATGGAAAAACAACAACAACCCGTTTGATAGCACATATTGTAAAAAATAACGGATACAGAGTTGGGTTCACCACTTCAGATGGAGTTTATATTCAAAACTCAATGATGCTAAAAGGTGATACAACAGGTCCGATAAGTGCCGAGTTTGTGTTGAAAGATCCAACAGTAGAATTTGCCGTTTTAGAAACCGCTCGTGGCGGAATTCTAAGATCAGGTTTAGGGTTCAGCTATTGCGATATTGCCGTATTAACAAATATTCAGGAAGATCATCTGGGAATTTCAGACATCAATAATCTGGATGACCTTTCCCGTGTGAAAGAAGTTGTAATTGGATCTGTAAGAAATGATGGATGGGCAATTCTGAATGCCGATAATAAATACTGCGTAAAAATTGGCAAAAATGCCCGCTGCAATGTGGCCTACTTTACCATGGATGAAAAGAATACCGTAGTTAGAGATCATTGCCGCAAAGGTGGCGTTGCCGCGATTTATGAAAACGGTTTCATCACCATTAAAAAAGGCGACTGGAAAATCAGAATTGCTAAAGTAACGCATATTCCAATCACGTTTAACGGAGCGGTAAGTTTCATGACGCAAAATGCTTTGGCTGCAAGTTTGGCCACATTTTCATGGGGTTTCAAAATCCAGGATATCCGGTTGGCTCTTGAAACATTTATTCCTTCTCCGGCTCAAACTCCCGGAAGGATGAATATTTTTGAATTGAAAGATTTCAAGATCATGATTGATTTTGCGCACAATCCGGATGGTTTAAATGGAATCAGAGAGTTTTTAGAAACTCTGGATGTAACTAAACACACCGGAATAATTTCGGGCACAGGCGATAGAAGAGATGATGATCTGCGTGAGATTGGTCGTATTTCTGGAAAAATGTTTGATAATATAATTATTTGTCAGGAAAAATACCTGCGTGGCAGAACCCGTGAAAATATTGTAAATCTGTTGGAGGAAGGTATTCATGAAGTTAAGCCCGAAATGAAAGTGGAAATGATTCACGAAGGCAAGGCTGCTTTTAAATTTGCAATTGAACATGCAGAACAAGGATCTTTTCTAACAATTATTGGCGATTCTGTTTCAAATGCTTTAGAGCAGGTTCAATCTTATCAGGATAAAGAAGTTGGAATTTAGAGGAATTAAGAATTAAGAATTTGTAATTAAGAATTAAGTTGTGGTCAGGTTTCTTACTACTAATTACTACCTACTAAATACTCCTTAAAATACTAAGCATGGCAACTATTCCACCATTGGCAGAACGTTTGCGTCCGAAAAATTTGGATGAATATGTTGGGCAACAGCATTTAGTAGGAACGGATGCTATTTTAAGAAGGGCCATTGAAAGTGGTAAGCTTCCGTCTTTAATTTTATGGGGACCACCCGGCGTGGGCAAAACCACCCTGGCTTTTATTATATCCAATCAATTAAACCGACCATTTTTCAGCCTCAGTGCAATAAATTCGGGAGTTAAAGATATTCGGGATGTAATAGAAAAAGCGGCGAAGCTGAAAGAGGAAAACGAGAATCTTCCGATTTTATTTATTGATGAGATTCACCGATTTTCTAAATCACAGCAAGATTCATTACTCGGCGCTGTAGAACGTGGATTGGTTACTTTAATTGGTGCCACTACAGAAAATCCATCTTTCGAAGTTATATCTGCTTTGCTTTCGCGATGCCAGGTCTATATCCTAAAAAATCTGGAGGAAAAAGAATTGCTTTCGCTGATATACACGGCATTGGAGAAAGATGAATATTTAAAGCAATTAAAAGTTGAGATTAAAGAAACGGAAGCACTTTTGCGTTTATCTGGCGGCGATGCCCGAAAATTATTAAATGTGCTCGAGCTGGTTGTCAACGCCTCAAATAAAAAATCGCTGAGTATAACCAATGAAATGGTCCTGAAAAGTGTTCAGCAGAACATGGCAATTTATGATAAAGCCGGCGAACAGCATTACGATATCATTTCTGCTTTTATCAAATCTATCCGCGGCAGCGACCCGAATGCGGCAGTTTATTGGCTGGCCCGTATGATTGCCGGAGGAGAAGATCCGAGTTTTATTGCAAGGCGTTTATTGATTTTAGCTTCCGAAGATATTGGCAATGCAAATCCGAATGCGTTGCTTCTTGCCAATACTTGTTTTCAGGCGGTAAATGTTATTGGCTGGCCAGAATCACGCATTATTTTATCGCAAGCGGTTACTTACCTGGCTTCATCTGCAAAAAGTAATGCCAGTTATCAGGCAATTGCCAAAGCGCAGGATTTGGTTAATAAAACAGGCGATCAATCTGTGCCTTTGCACCTTAGAAATGCGCCTACCAAACTGATGAAAAATATAGGTTATGGCAAAGAGTATCAGTACTCTCATAATTTCGAAAATAGTTTCACAGATCAGGAGTTTTTCCCAGAAAAATTAAGTGGAAACATCCTGTATGATCCGGGCAAAAATCCGGCTGAAGATAAGATCAGAGAAAGGTTAAAATCTCTCTGGAATAAGCGATATAAGTATTAGAATTCCGATGTAAATTCGGCGATTTCGTTAGTCGACATTTTCCAATCAAAATTCTTACTTTCAACCCATGACAATAACTCTGATTCAGCAGCAGTGGAAAGCTTTCTGGAGATCTAAAAATACAAGCCAAAGTATAATTGTTCAGGTAATTCTGGGAATTTTTGTTTTATATATTCTATTAAATCTTCTTGCGCTTTCATTCTTTATGGATAAAATTCTGGAGGAAATATTCCCTCAGAAAGAAATCATAATGTCATTCAGCGGCCTGCTGCTTTACTATTTTTTATTCGATCTGTTATTGCGTTATCAGTTTCAGGAGTTGCCCACGCTTCGTGTAAAACCGTATTTACATCTACCTATTAAGCGAAGCCAGATCATCAATTACCTTTCATTTATCTCATTATGGTCGGGGTTTAACCTTGCGCCTTTCCTGTTAACTGTCCCGTTTTTAGTAAAAATTCTTTTACCGCAATATGGGTTTTCGGTCTTCGCCGGAATTATACTCGCCATTGCCGCTCTTACATTTTTCAATCACTTTTTTAGTCTTTGGCTAAAGCGGAAAGAAAATGCTAATGCCTGGCTGATGCTGGTTTTTCTGGCCGCAATTGGAGGACTGGCGTACATTGACTTTTCTTTACACCTGATCTCTATTTCTAATTTTTCTGCTCGAATATTTCAATCAATAATTGCTAGTCCATTTATTAGTTTTCTCTTTCTGATTCCTTTTCTGGTGATTTTTGCGATCAATTATTTTTATCTCAAAAGCAATTTATATCTGGATGAATTGCATTCTGCAGCATCCAAACAAAAGTCGAGTACAGAAATTCCTTTTTTAAACAGATTTGGTGTAGCAGGCGATTTGGCAGCAACAGAATTGAAACTGATTATTCGGAATAAACGCTCAAAATCAGCGGTGATCAAAAGCTTTCTTTTTATTTTTTATGGGATCTTATTTTACACAAATCCCAAATTGGGCGGAGGGCAAAACTTTTTTGCACCAATATTTTGCGGATTATTAATGACAGGTATTTTTATCATTAATTACGGTCAGTTTATGTTTTCCTGGCAAAGCAGTCATTTTGATGGTTTAATTGCCAACCGGATTAAGATCTTAGATTTTTTCAAGTCCAAATTTCTTTTGTTCACCCTGTTTGCAACTGTTAATTTAATCCTCACCTTGCCGTATGTTTATTTTGGATGGCGAATTGTAATTATGCAAAGCGTAATGTATTTATGGAACGTGGGTGTAAATACGACGCTTGTTTTATATTTTGCCAATCGCAATTTTAAAGCTATAGATCTTTCAAAAAGTGCATCATTTAACTGGCAGGGAGTAGGCGCAAGTCAATGGATTTTATCAATTCCCTTACTACTCGGTCCGTTTATAATTTTCTTTCCAATTTACTGGCTCGGATATGAAAATCTGGCAACGGCGGCAATCGGCATTGTTGGAATAGCATTTATAATAACCCGTAAATATTGGACTGATTTGCTAATTAATAACTTCAATTCAAACCGGTATAAAATTGCCGAAGGTTTTCGGAATAAATAATTATATATGAAAAGTGTATTTGATAAAGATGTAGTTGATGAGTTATTAAATCGGGTCGATAAATTAACTCCTGATTCACAGCCAAACTGGGGAAAGATGCGGGTTGCACAAATGCTTGCGCATTGCAATGTGACCTATGAATTGATTTATGATAATATTCATCCCAAACCCAATCCGGTAATGAAATTAATTCTGAAATTGCTGGTGAAAAATAAGGTGGTTAGTGAGAAAGGCTATAAACATAGTAGCCCAACGGCACCCGTATTTAAAATAATAGAAGATCAGGACTTTGATAAGCAGAAGCAGCGCTTAACTGATTATATTCTCAGAACACAGGAATTGGGAGGAAGGTATTTTGATGGAAAAGAATCGCATTCTTTCGGGAAATTAACTAAACAGGAATGGAATAATATGCTTTATAAGCATATCGACCATCATTTAACACAATTTGGAGTATAAATAAGGTACATGATAAACATTCAAAATTTAGAGAAAATTTACAACGGGGTTAGTGTAGTTAACATCTCGGAATTGATTATTAACGAAGGCGAAACCGTCGGTCTAATAGGAAATAACGGAGCAGGAAAAACCACGCTTTTTAGAATGATGCTGGATTTGATAAGACCCGAAAAAGGTGAAGTTTTATCCCGTGATCAAAACGTTGCTGATTCTGATGAATGGAAATCGTACACCGCTTCTTTTTTAGATGAAGGCTTTTTAATTGATTACCTAACACCCGAAGAATACTTTTATTTTATCGGAGGTCTGCACAATTTCAGCAAAGCACAAATTGATGATGAACTCTTAAAATTTGCTGATTTTTTTAACGGAGAGATCATTAACAAAGGAAAATATATCCGCGATCTGTCCAAAGGAAATCAGTGTAAAGTTGGCGTTGCCTCCTGTTTAATTCAAAATCCGGAAGTATTAATGCTTGATGAACCTTTTGCTAATATTGACCCGAGTACGCAGATCCGGTTGAAAAATATGATCCGTAAAATTAATGGCGAAAAGCGCTTAACAACTTTAATCTCAAGCCATGATTTGAACCATGTAACAGATGTTTGTGAGCGGATTTTATTAATGGAAAAGGGAAAGATCATTAAGGATATTCAAACAAACAAAAATACACTCGAAGAATTGGAGCAGTATTTTTCTGTATTGGCTCTCGATTAGATTAACCTTTGATTTGATAAGATTTTAGCCATTCCATTAAATCGGGATATACAAAATCATACTGTAATTCCTGCTTCACGCGATCGCTGTTTATAATTTTCCAGGTGATTTTTTCATTTAAAAATTCGGGAGGATCACGGTTTATTTTTTTCGCGGCAAGCGCATAAAAATCTTTTTTTGCAGGATGATTGGGTGCGCAGGCATTGTAAATTCCATCTGCATTTACATCCTTAACCAAAGTTTTTATAATGCCCGAAATGTCCGTTTTGTGAATCATATTTACGGGACTTAATCCATTTGGAACATTTACTTTTCCGGCAAAGAATTTCCCAGGAAAACGATCGTCTCCAATTAAACCTGCAGGTCGAACAATAATAACTTTGATATTTGATAAAGCTAAAAATTGCTGCTCGACGTTTAATAATAACTTACCTGAATCTGTTTCGGGTTGAGGCAAATCAGCTTCAGTCACTTCCCGGTTTAGATCTCCATAAACTGAAGTAGAGCTTACCAGAATTACCTTACTGATTTTACTTGCCGGAAGTCTATCAGTTAGAATTTTGAGCATATTTTGATAGGACTTTTGGCCATCGGGACTTTTTCTTCCGGGAGGAATAGCAATAATCAGAACATCAGAATCTAAAAATTCATTAAGCTCAGGATTATTATTTGTGCTGAATTGTACTAAATAGGCTTCAACCCCATAGTTTTCTAATTGAGATATTTTTTCTACACTTGTTGTAGAACCTTTAACGTGCCATCCATCAATAATAAATGAATTTGCCAGTTCTAAACCTAACCAACCGCAACCTAAAATACTTATGCTCTTTCTGTTTGCCATACACTAAAATTTTTTAAAATTACGTTCTTTGCTGATAAAAACATATTTGGCACCGAGTTTGAATTAAAATAAACAGATTAAACTTTATACAAAAATGAAAACTACAAAAAACAAAATAGCTACGCTTGCAGTAGCGGTAGCAACTTCAGCATTTTTATTAACTAGCTGTAGTTCATTAACTAAAACTCAAAAGGGAGCAGGTGTTGGTGCTGTCGCAGGTGGTACAATCGGAGCGATAATTGGAAAAAAAGCTGGTAACACAGCGGTGGGCGCCATTATTGGTGGTGCAATTGGCGGAACAGCCGGTGCATATATTGGTCGTAAAATGGACAGACAGGCAGCTGAAATTCAAAAAACAGTTCCAAATGCTGAAGTTATCCGCGAAGGCGAAGGAATAATTGTAAAATTTGATTCCGGTATTTTATTTGACGTAGATCAGTCTCAGTTAAAAACTGCGGCAAGAACTAATATCGAATCTCTTGCAACTTCTATGAAGAATAATGCGGAGACAAATATTCTGATCATTGGGCATACTGATGCCACAGGATCTGATGCTTACAACGAGCGTTTATCACACCGTCGTGCAGAAGCTGTAAAAGCTTACACTGTTTCTCAGGGAATATCAAATGCCCGTTTAACTACTCAAGGTCGTGGAGAAACTGAGCCTATTGCAGATAATACTACTGTTGAAGGCAGAGCTCAAAACCGTCGTGTGGAGATTGTAATCGTTGCAAATGATAAATTGAAAGAAGAAGCGAAATCTGCTCAATAAATAGAATACACCTTATCACATTAAAGCCACCTCTAACCAGGGTGGTTTTTTTTGTGCTTATTTTTATATCGGCATGAAAGAATATAAAGGTTTAGATTTTACAATCTGTGTTCAATAACTATTTTCAGAATATGATTTTATCTATGAAACATTGCTGTGTAAAAAACACTCTAAGCTGTAATTAATCAAATTTATTTGAGTTTATTGAGTGAATACAGTAATCAGTAGGTTATACACCTGACAAAAGGCATGTATTTAGGTTAAAACAAACATGTTACAGAGCACTCCTGTCTAAATCTGTGTCATTTTTAGTTATTTTAGAATTTTGGTACCAAATTGGATACTTGTACAATAGAATGGATTTAAAATCTTTTAAAGAAATGTTAAAGAAAATATATCTTGCATTATTTTTATTTGCGGCTTTTGCCTGCAAAGCTGAACCCCGTGTGGTTACCGACGTTGCGGGTTCCACTAACCTTAAACCGGATATTCAACAATCTATAGTTGCCAAGGAATTGGTAAACCTCATTGAAAATTACCATTATAAAAAAGTGAGTATTAATGACTCATTTTCTTCGGATGTTTTTGACCGTTATATCAAATCCTTAGATCCGGGAAAAACCTATTTTCTTAAAAGTGATTTGGATGAGTTTGAACAATTTAGAAATAAGCTGGACGATGATTTAAGAGAAGGGGATCTGAGCGCTCCTTTTTATATTTTTAATGTTTATCAGAAAAGATATACAGACCGTTTAAATTATGCTATCTCTCAGATTGATAATAAATATGACTTTTCTAAAGATGAGCAGTATACTTATGACCGGGAAAAACTTCCCTGGTTTGCAAATGAAACGGATGCAAATCAGTTATGGAACAAACGGGTAAAGTATGAATTGTTAAACTTGAAAGTCGCGGGTACCGAGGAGGCAAAAAATACAAAAACACTTAAGCAGCGTTATGAGAATTTACTTTCTCAATCTTCCAAGATTAATAATCAGGATGTATTTCAGATTATCATGAATGCATTTACTGAAGCTGTAGATCCGCATACCAATTATTTTGTTCCAAATAAAGCTCAGGAATTTAACGAAGAACTTGCCAGAACTTTTGAAGGTATTGGCGCACGTTTGCAACTGGAGAACGAGGTTGTAAAAGTTGCAGAAATTATTCCCGGTGGTCCGGCTTTTAAAGCGAAAACATTAAATGTTAACGACCGGATTGTTGGAGTTGCCCAAGGCAAGAACGGAGAGTTTGTAGATGTTGTAGGCTGGAGAATTGATCTTACGGTTAGTAAAATCAAAGGTCCGAAAGGTACTATTGTCCGCTTAAAAGTTATCCCAGCGGGGCAGGAACTTTCTGCAGCTCCAAAAATAATAGAATTGGTTCGCGATAAAGTAGTCCTTGAAGATCAGTCAGCTAAAAAATCAGTCAAAAATGTAACTTCTGATGGCAAAACGTATAAAATTGGAGTTATTCAAATTCCGGCATTTTATGCAGATTTCAGAGCTATGCAGGCTGGCGATAAGAATTATAAGAGTACAACCCGTGACGTTAGATTATTGATTGATTCTTTAAAGCAGCAAAATGTAGACGGAATTGTAATTGATTTAAGAAGCAATGGTGGTGGTTCGTTACCGGAAGCTATTAGCTTAACTGGATTGTTTATTAAAACGGGACCGGTTGTGCAGGTTCGTGATGCCAGAAACAGAGTTGATGTAGATGAAGATGAAGATCCTTCAATTGCATGGAACGGACCTCTGGGTGTAATGGTAGATCGTTTTAGTGCTTCAGCATCTGAGATTTTCGCGGGAGCGATACAAGATTATGGACGTGGATTAATTCTGGGAACGCAGACTTACGGTAAGGGAACAGTTCAGCAGGGAATTGATATGGCCAGAGTAATTGGTCCGGCAGAAAAATTAAGATTATTAGCGGCAACTAAAAATAAAGAAACAGGAAGTTCAGTTGCAGCTCCAACCAGTGATGCAGCTCCTGAATTTGGTCAGATCAATTTAACAATGGCCAAGTTTTATAGAATTAATGGAAGCAGTACACAGCATAAAGGTGTAATGCCCGATATTCAATTTCCAATGGTTTTTCCTGCGGATAAATATGGAGAGAGTTCAGAACCTTCTGCATTGCCATGGGATACGATCGCACCAAGCAAATATTCTAAGGTGAATGATCTGGCTCCGTTAACGTCAGCCTTGATTTCCAAACACCAACAACGTATGCAAACTTCACCTGAATTTAAATTTTTGCAGGAAGATATCATCCAGTTTGGTAAACGTGACGCTGAAACTTCAGTTACTTTGAATGAAGCCAAATTGAAAAAAGAGCGGGAAGAACAGGAAGTTAAGAATTTCGCCAGAGATAATCAGATTAGAATTGCACGTGGTTTGGCTCCATTGAAAAAAGGAGAAGCAAAGCCAAAAGAACAATCTGATTTTATACAGGATGAAACCTTAAAAGTAATGGCTGATTTTATTCAGCTAAAGAAATGAATTCAAACCCCGGTCATCGCCGGGGTTTTTTGTTGAAACCTATTTGCGGCATATTGGTTTCTCAATTATGCCTTCTAAACCTCTTTTGGAATTTAATGATAATGGAATTTACTGCTCAGTTGGTAAATTTTATATCGATCCATGGCGTCCGGTTAAAGACGCTATTATTACTCATGCACATTCTGATCATGCAAAATGGGGACATGAAAATTATCTGGCGCATACGCTTTCGCGTGAAGTTTTAAAATATCGTTTGGGTGATATAAATCTGGAAACAGTGGATTATTATCAGACTTGTTTTAAAAACGGCGTTCAAATCTCATTTTATCCAGCCGGCCATATCATAGGTTCAGCGCAAATCCGATTGGAATATAAGGGTGAAATTTGGGTAGTTTCCGGCGATTATAAAGTAGAAGATGATGGCATTTGCCAACCGTTCGAGCCAGTAAAATGCCATTCTTTTATTTCTGAATGCACTTTTGGAATGCCTGTTTATAAGTGGAAAGCACAGCAAACTATTTATGATGATATGAATAATTGGTGGCGGCAAAATATTGAAGAAGGTAAAACCACAGTTTTGGTTGGCTATTCTTTAGGCAAGGCGCAACGAATTTTGCAAGGGTTGGATCTTTCTATCGGCAAAGTTTTTACTCATGGTGTAATTGAAAATACCAATGAAGCATTACGCAGAAATGGGGTTGAATTAAAAGAAACGACTCGCGTAACTCCTGAAACGGACCGGGATGAAATGAGAAAAGGATTAATTCTTTGTCCTCCATCATCTGTTGGAACCCCATGGATGCGAAAATTTTATCCTTATAGCTTTGGTTATTGCTCCGGCTGGATGGCTTTAAGGGGTGCCAAACGCCGCAGAGCTGCGGACCGTGGATTTGTTCTTTCTGATCATGCCGATTGGGATGGATTACTTCTGGCCATAAAAGCTACAGAATGCGAAACTGTTTATTTAACGCATGGTTATACCGCTTCTTTTTCAAGATACCTTGCAGAAATTGGGTATGATGCGCATGAAGCTCATACACTTTATGGAGGAGATGAAGCAAATGAATTGGATGAGGATCCTGTTAAATTAGTTGATGCAGAAGGTGATGTTATTTTGAAGTCAGATAAGTTAGAATAAGTTTCTTTTCTGCATCAGTAATCTCCGCCTTTTTCTGCATTTCATTCAAATTTTTTACCCATCCATTTTCTGAATATTCATCCGGTTTATGCAGATTATGGCAGGAGCTACAATTCGAAATATATAAAGCACGTCCTTTACTCAATTCCTGAAACCGCTCGGCAGAGCCGGCGGTTTCAAGAGTTGGTTTGTATAAAGTTGGGCTGCAGGCTGCAAAAACGCCAATTATGCTTCCTATAACTACTAAATGAATTAGTTTTTTCATGCTGATTTGCTTAAAGCTGGAAAGAAAAAATCAATCTGGTTTCTACCTTTTCATGGTTGTTTAAATCTAAATTTCCACTGCTGGCGCCTTTAAAAGAATAAATCTGAGGTAATAGAGTAAAATTGATCCAATAGTTTTTGCCATTGTATGACATGCCTGGACCGCCAAATAAACTTGCTGATTCAATTTTGCCATTATGTATTCCATTATCCTGTCTCAATTCAAAACCGAGATTTAATTTTTTACTGATTTGATGTGAAAATCCATAGTCGAATTCAACTTTACTTTCCTGCTCATTTTCTAACTCTCCGTCTTCAAATTCCTTTTCGTATTCCACTTCGCCTATAATATTCAAAACATGAATAGATCTTCCAATTTTTTTGTCCAATATAAGTTTACCTTCTAATTCAAGCTCATCGCGACCAACACCTATTTCAGCATACAGCGCTGAACCAATTGCGTTTGCCACCGGATCACTTAATTTATATTTCCATTCATTTGAGAAACTAAGTTTGGTGCCCGATGTTAAACTTCCTGCTAAATTATCCTGCGAGAAAGTGTTAATGTTTAAATAAAATGCCGTTTGCAAATTGCTTCCTAATCCTAATTCATATTCAATTCTATGATCAAAAGCTCTGTAAAATTCAGACTTCCCCCATCTGATGGTATTCCAAACCTCTATTTCGCGTACATCCTTATTTAATACATTCGACTGGTATGTATACGTAAATAATCTGTCCTGGGCAAAACTGTTTCCTAATCCGATAATGGATAATAATGTGATAAGTATATATTTTTTCATGTGTTTAATTTCCGACAAAGTTATTTAGAATTAGTATAAATAAAAATAAAATTGAAAATTTCTTAAAAACAAGTAGATAAACACCCAACTTTACCTTAGGATACCCTGACTAGAATGAAAGAATTTGCCCGTTTATTTTCTTTACTTGATGGAACAAATAAAACCAACGAAAAGGTTCTGTATTCTAAATGAATACATTAACAACGTTGTTGATGAGGACAAAATAAAGACTCTGTGATTGTTTATCGGAAGAAAGCCTAAAAGACAATCAACGCGAATTTGATTAGAATCTGGGCAATGGAGTTGGCAAATGTTCCTTTCTGGCTTTTTGCAAAAAGCTACCAGGTTGTTGGCGATTAGGCGAAACAAAAGCTCTGCTTTTACCCAAAGGAAGCCCCCAAATGAGGGCTTCTGTTTTTCTGCAGGTGCAATAGATTA
This sequence comes from Sphingobacteriales bacterium, assembly GCA_038204935.1. Lineage (GTDB taxonomy): Bacteria > Bacteroidota > Bacteroidia > Sphingobacteriales > Sphingobacteriaceae > Daejeonella. The sequence goes on from JBBRCI010000052.1 coordinate 13,993, forward strand.
AAATTTTGTAGACAAAGACAAGAAAAATGTTCTTCCTTCTCCAGGCAGCACGCCGGGTGAATTGCCTGCAGTCCTGCGGGTAAAATAAGCAGCGTCAGTTAGGTTGTTGGCCACCATTTTTATATTAAACTGTTTATTAAATTTGTATCCTATGCTAAGATCCATTACCGAATATGAAGGGATTTTCCCTGCGCTGCCTGATTTGGTAGCAAGCACTGTATTTGCAGGATCTGAAAAGGCATTGGCTGTAAAAGAATGGTTAAAAGAAGCATTAAAGCGGTTTAGGAAGTAGTTCAAACCTGAGCGGACAATCCATTCCGGTGCGTTTTCAACATCTTTCCCTTCAAATGGACCAGCCGTATAATTGGCCTGTATGTAAGCCAGTGAATTATAAAAAGTTACATACCCAACGTTCGAGTTAATTTTAAAAGCCCGTAAAGGGTTTACTTCAAGAAAGCTTTCCAGGCCGTAACTTCTGCTGTCTCCAGCGTTTGTTTTAAACTTATAAGAAGTGGCAGTTCCGTTAACTAATTTACTGCGTTCAATATCTCCCACACGGTCATTATACTTGAGAATAAATCCGCTTACATCAAAATTGAAAAAGTCGCTAACTACTCCGCGATAGCCCAGATCAAGATTAAATCCTTTAGCATCTTTCAGTTGAGGATCTGTTTCATCAATTAAATTGCTGGGGTATAGATCACCAAACAAAAACGGACGGAAACTTTGAGAAGCATTTGCATAAATATCAGTATTTGTGGTTATCTGATATCCCAAACCCAAACCGCCCAGAATAACCGTTCTGTTTAAGCCGTTATTGGCATTCAAAACAGGCGTTACCATGCCTTTGGCGTTTGACTTAATATATTCAACCCTGATTCCGGGAGTTACTGACAAGCGTTTAATTGGCCGGAAAATATTCTCCGCGAAAAACGCATAATTTTTAGTGTCTAAATCCAGATTCCTGGTTATAGCGTTCTCTCCGCTGTAATTGTAATCGGCATCATTTCCGGCACTTCCAATTCCTTGCTGCCGAATGGTTTCGCCTGTGTAATAACGTAGGCCGGTAGCTATTGTATGGTTGCCCTTAAACAGTGTATAATTGTTGCGATAACGGATTTCAGTACCAAAATTAGTGTATGCATCTTTGGAAATAGATCGGGCAGTACCCGCATTTTTAGAATCCTGATCAGGAACACCACTGTTTCCTATACTGTTGCGATTACCGAACAATGCGAAAGTTTTAACAGTCAGTTCAGAATTTGAATTGATTTTGTAATCCAAAGTTACCGATGGAATATTCCAGGCTAAACTAAACCAGTTTCTTGCCCTGTAAGATACTTCCGGATTGGACAGAAATTGTAAATCGCTGATGCCGCCTGCTTGCTGAATTTCATTATTATATTGTGTGATATTCACGTCGAGACTTAATTTATCATTAAATTGATAGCCTGCAGAAGCATATCCGCTAAGGGCATTGTAGTAGTTATTCTGTCTCCAGCTATCGCCACGCCGCCCGTTTATGAAACCAAAATATTTCCATTTACCAGAAGTGCCTCCAATAGAATTATATGTATTTAAAACCCCGTATGTTCCAGCGGTTTGTTTGGATTCTATACTTAGCGGTTTGCTGGCGGCATCTTTCATCACAAAATTAATCGCACCACCAAACTGAGGGCCGTATTGTAAAGAGGCCGCACCCCTTATAACTTCGATTTTCTGAACACCCTCTAAAGCAGGGGTATAGTAACTTTCGGGGTAACCAAAAGGATCCGCAGAAATATCAGCGCCGTTTTGACGGGTATTGAATTCCCATGAACGGTTAGGGCTGAGGCCTCTGGCACCGATATTCATTTGGGTTCCTGTACCATCGCCTTCCCATATTTGCAGGCCGGGCACTTTGGCAAATGTTTGTCGGGTATTATTCACCGCTAAATTTGCATCGGTAAGGGTAAGGTTGATTACTTCATTTTTCTTCCCTGCGTAAATAGAAGTACCCTGCACTTCGTCCAGGCGGCTTAGACCATAAAAACTTCGTTCACTGCCGAAAATCTCGACTCCCTTTAATGTAATGGTAGTGTCGGCGGTTAATATACCCAAGTCTAATTCGGATTCTGAAGAGATAGTAAATGATGATAGTTTAATATTTGATTTATCAGGCAAGACAGCAGTCAGTGTATAAGTTCCTGTTTTAAGCAGCTTAAGCTGAAACTGCCCGGCACTGTCGGTTTGTGTTTGGGTACTCTGGTCAACTTTAATGGTTGCATTACCAATTGAGTTCGCTTGATTATCTTTTAATGTACCCTTAATGGTTTGGGACTTAGCAATTACAGTAAAGCCCAAAAAGGCGAATGTAAAAGCGAGGGTTTGGTATGTACTTGTATGTTTCATTGTGATTCTTTGCCCGCAAATGTATATCTTATTTAGACTGAATAAAAATAATATTAAAAAAATAAATTCGAAAAGTTCTTAAAACAAAATACTTAACACACAACTTTACATTAGGATACCGGATTAGAATGAAAGAATTTGCCCGTTTATTTTCTTTACTTGATGAAACAAATAAGACCAACGATAAGGTCCGGATTCTGAAAGAATACTTCAACAATGTATCTGATGAGGACAAAATTCAGACGCTTGCATTATTTACCGGAAGAAAACCTAAAAGGCAGATCAATGCTACATTAGTTAGAACCTGGGCAATGGAGCTGGCACATATTCCTGTCTGGCTTTTTGAAGAAAGCTACCAGGTTGTTGGAGATTTAGGCGAAACCATTGCACTGCTTTTACCCAAAGGAGAAGGTTCACAGGATAAATCGTTAAGTGAATGGATTTCAGAAATAAATTCACTCAGCAAATTTACAGAAGAAGAAAAGAAAAAATGGTTGCTTGATTCCTGGGATTCAATGGATCAGCAGGAGCGCTTTGTGTTTAATAAATTGCTAACCAGCAGTTTTCGAGTGGGTGTTTCTCAAAATCTGATCATTAAAGCCTTGGCAGAAATTTCCGGCTTAGAAACTTCCGTATTAACCCATCGGATCATGGGAAACTGGGATCCTGCAACTTTTAGTTATCAGGATTTAATTCATCCGGATGATGGTTCCTCAGATATTTCAAGACCATATCCTTTTTATCTCGCTTACGCGATACAAGATACATCAGATCAATCTAAATCGGCAGAAGAAATAGAGCAAGCTTTGGGAGATACCAATTACTGGCAGGCCGAATGGAAATGGGATGGAATACGGGCACAGGCAATTCATCGAGAGGGAGAAATATTTATCTGGAGTCGAGGAGAAGATCTGGCTACTGAAAAATTTCCAGAATTACATCCTTTCCTTTTAGAATTACCTTCCGGGACAGTTTTAGACGGTGAAGCAATCTGCTTTGCGGATAATTGTCCAATGCCTTTTAGCTTATTGCAAACCCGGATCGGAAGAAAAAACCTGACCAAAAAAATCCTGGAAGAAAGCCCGATGGCGTTTATTGCCTATGATTGTTTGGAATTTAAGGGTGAGGATATCCGTTATATGTCATTGCAGGAACGTAGGAAAAAATTGGAAATCCTTCATGCTAATAGCAATCACAAAGATAAATTCAGAATATCTCCCATAGTTGACTTTGATTCCTGGGAAGATCTTTACGAATTGAGGAAGCGTTCCCGGGAGGAATTTGCAGAAGGTTTTATGTTAAAAAAACTTGATTCGCCTTATCTTGTTGGGCGCAAACGTGGCGACTGGTGGAAATGGAAAGTCGATCCCTTATCAATAGATGCGGTAATGATCTATGCCCAAAAAGGCCACGGACGACGAGCAGACTTGTACACCGATTATACCTTCGCAGTTTGGAACCAGGATAAACTTGTTCCCTTTGCCAAAGCTTATTCCGGTTTAACCGATAAAGAAATAAGGCAGGTTGATAATTTTGTAAAACGGAATACGCTGGAGAAATTTGGGCCGGTAAGAACTGTAAAGCCGCATTTAGTTTTCGAAATTGGCTTCGAAGGAATCAATATTTCAGGTCGTCATAAATCGGGAGTAGCTTTACGCTTTCCGCGGATTTTGCGCTGGCGTCAGGATAAAAAAATTGAGGATGCCGATACTCTGGAAACGCTGAAAGAATTTTTGCAGTGATGAATTTCCATAGCCCGTCTAGATATTATTTTTAATTAAACCTATCAGGTTTCAAACCATTAAACCTATCAGGTTTCAAAAACCTGATAGGTTTGAACTAATCAGGTTTCAAAGCATTAAACCTATCAGGTTTCAAAAGCCTGATAGGTTTGAAAACTAAATTGGTTTGAAATTAAACACTGAGATTAAATTATGAGTAAAGGTCAAGAGATAATTTCCGCTTGGTATAAAAGCAAAAATTGGGAGCAATTTGCATTTCAAAAAGAAATGGAAGAAGCATTTTTATCAGGCTTCTCCGGCTTGTTAAATGCGCCAACCGGAAGTGGGAAAACCTTTGCCATGTTTTTGCCTTTTATTGCTAATTACATAAATAAATATCCTGAAGATTATAAAACCCGAAAAAATAATGGTTTGCAATTATTGTGGATCACACCTTTGCGTGCCTTAACTAATGATATTCGCAAAGCGATGCAAACTGTGGTTGATGACGTTGGTCTTCCCTAGAAAGTGGGCACCCGGACCGGCGATACATCGGCTAAAGAAAAGCAGGAATTAAAGAAAAAGCAGCCTGAAGTTTTACTGACTACGCCTGAAAGTTTACACTTGATGTTGGCGCTAAAAGATTATCCCAAAATATTTGAAAATCTGCAGGTTATAGTTATTGATGAATGGCATGAATTACTCGGCACTAAACGGGGAGTGCAACTGGAATTGGGATTGTCGAGGGTAAAAAACCTCTCCCCGGCCCTCTCCGGGGGAGATGGAGATCATGACCGAGAAAATCTCCCAAGATATTTCACCACCGATTCTCAACGATGGAATACCTCTTTGCCTAATGCAAAGGAAATGAGGCATAATCCTACAGAAGCAGAAAATGAGCTATGGCAGAAATTGCGGGCTAAGCAAACGGGTTTTAAGTTTAGAAGGCAGCATCCGATTTTAGATTATATTGCTGATTTCATCTGTGTTGAGCAAAAAATTATTGTCGAAGTCGATGGCGGTTATCATTCGGGAATAGATCAGATCGAATCTGATAAATCAAGAACTGAAGCCTTAAAAGAATTTGGCTATAAGGTAATTCGATTTACAAATAAAGAAGTACTATCTAATCCACTGTCGGTTGTAAAAAAAATCAAATCGTATTGCGAGAATTCAGATAATTGTCAAACCTCCCTCCCCCTCAGGGAGGGTCGGGGTGGGGTCCAGATTTGGGGCATTTCTGCAACTATAGGCAATCTGGACCAGGCCGCAGAAGTTTTGCTGGGATCAGATTATCCTAAACAGAAGATTAAATTAATTAAAGCCAGGTTGAATAAAAAGATTGAAATAGAATCTGTCATACCCGAAAATATTGAGAAATTTTCATGGGCGGGCCATTTGGGAATTAAGCTTTTGGCACAGGTAATGGAAATTGTTGCCAAAAGTAAAACCACTTTAATTTTCACCAATACCCGCTCCCAAACAGAGATCTGGTATATGACCATTCTGGATAAATATCCGGAATACGCAGGAATAATTGCCATGCATCATGGATCTCTGGATAACGAACTGCGTAACTGGGTAGAGAATGCGCTTCATAATGAATTATTGAAAGTTGTTGTTTGTACTTCCAGCTTAGATTTGGGAGTCGATTTTCGCCCTGTTGATTCCGTGGTACAGATTGGCAGTCCCAAAGGTGTTGCCCGGTTTATGCAGCGAGCAGGCAGAAGCGGTCATCATCCCGGAGCTACTTCAAAGGCCTGGTTTGTACCAACTCATTCTTTAGAATTACTTGAAGGTGCCGCATTAAAGCAAGCAATACAAGAAGAAGTATTTGAAAGTCGCGATCCGATTTTGCTGGCTATGGACGTGCTGATGCAATATTTGGTAACCCTTGCGGTTTCTGATGGTTTCAGGCCGGATCAGATATTTAAGGAATTAAAAACTACGTATGCTTACGCGGACCTTGAGCGTAAAGATTACAATCAGATTCTTGAATTTATAACCACAGGAGGAAAAACCCTTTCGCAATATGATGAATTTTTGAAAGTGGAAATCTCAGATGGTTTATATCAGGTAAACAGCAAAAAAGTTGCTATGCGGCACCGCCTAAGTATGGGAACTATTGTTGGCGATGTGAGTATGAGGGTAAAATTTTTAACCGGTGGCTATCTGGGTTCTATTGAGGAAGGTTTTATATCCAAATTGAAGATTGGCGATAATTTTCATTTCGCAGGGCGAAGTCTGGAGCTGGTTAAAATAAAAGACATGACGGCTCTTGTTCGAAAATCGCCAAAACCAAAAGGAATAATTCCAAGTTGGATGGGAGGCAGAATGCC
>JBBRCI010000053.1:0-20428 GCA_038204935.1 Sphingobacteriales bacterium
ACGCACTAAAACCCAAAGTTAAAGCCAGAAAAAGTAAAAATATGTTTCTCATTTTCATACGGATGCAAATTTATTCTTTTAAATGTTAAATACTAAGAATTAACACTATTTAACAAGAAATAGTATTGATGCATATTTTTCCACATCTCAATTTGCAGATTCATAAAAAAACCTCTGCCTGAAAAGACAGAGGTTTTAACTACAATTTATTTAATATTAGAAGCAATACTTGTTTGCATCTATTAATTGACGGGCAACTCGCTGTCTGGCTTCCTTAATATTAAAAGGCTCAGATTTAGTAAATCGTTTTAAACCAACCAGCATCATTTTCAGTTCGTCACCTTCGGCATAAGAAACTAAGGCTTCTTTTCCCGCTAAAGCAACTTTATCCAAAGTTTCATAAAGGTAAATGCGCATCATATCCAGCTGACCTTTGCTTGCTTCTTCGCCACGCATGTTAACCAGTTTCTCAACACGCAAAATGGTTGATTCGGCAACATAAATATATCCGATAATATCAGCTATGTTCATCAGAATTTCCTGCTCTTTGGCAAGTGTCATCATCAGTTTCTGTACGGCAGAACCTGCAATCATTAAACCGGCTTTTTTCAGATTGGCCAAAATCTTTTTCTCGGCAGCGAATAATGAATCATCTTCTTCGCCAAAATCAGGGATCGACATTAATTCTCCGGCAACAGCCTGAGCGGGAGTCATTAAATCCAATTCACCTTTCATGGCTCGCTTCAACAGCATGTCCACAATTAAAATTCGATTAATCTCATTTGTGCCTTCAAAAATCCGGTTTATTCTGCTATCGCGATAAGCCCGATCCATGGGCGCATCTGCAGAATAACCCATTCCGCCGTAAACCTGAACTCCTTCGTCAACAATGTAATCCAGCATTTCAGAACCCCAAACTTTTAAAATGGCACATTCCACGGCAAATTGCTCGGTAGATTTTAGTTTGGCTTTCGCCGGATCCATTCCTTCAGCAACTAAAGCTTCGTAGGCATCATCAATATTCTGACCGGCACGATACGCCGCACTTTCAATTGCGAAATTACGGGTTGCCATTTCCGCAAGTTTATATCTGATTGCTCCAAATTTTGAAATCGGTAAATTGAACTGGATTCTTTCATTTGAATAATTGATTGCCTGATTCAAAACTCTCCGGGACGAACCAATAGCGGCAACACCCAATTTTATACGGCCAATATTCAGAATATTCACCGCGATTTTAAATCCATTTTCTCTTTCAGAAAGTAAATTTTCTACCGGAACAGGGCAATCATTAAAAAATACCTGCCTGGTTGATGAACCTTTAATTCCCATCTTGTGCTCTTCCGGATTCATGGTAATGCCTCCAAAAGCCCTTTCAACTATAAAAGCCGAGAGATTTTTATCATCATCAATTTTTGCGAAAACAATAAATATATCTGCAAAACCTCCATTTGTAATCCACATTTTCTGACCATTGATCAGATAATGTGTGCCTTCAGCATTTAATACAGCTTTTGTGCTACCAGAGTTGGCATCAGACCCAGAATTAGGCTCCGTTAAACAATAAGCAGCTTTCCACTCGCCTGTAGCAAGCTTAGGAATATATTTATCTTTCTGTTCTTTGTTTCCATAATACAGAATTGGCAACGTTCCAATTCCGGTATGCGCCGAGAGTGCAACCGCGAATGAACATCCCGGCCCAACCGTATCTGCAACAAGCATAGATGTATTGAAATTTTTGCCGAAGCCGCCATATTCTTCAGGAATTGAAACAGCAAGAATCCCTAATTCTCCGGCTTTATCCATCAACGATGGCATTAATCCTTCTTCCTGAGTATCAATTCTGTCGAGATTTGGAAAAACTTCTGCTTCAAGAAAATCTTCACAGGTTTTCTTAATCATCAACTGTTCTTCATCAAATTCCTCCGGGATAAAAATATCCTCAAAACTTGTTGCACGGATGAGAAACTCACCGCCTTTTATTGATTTATTTTTTTCTGTTGCTTCCATATGGATTAAAGTTTAAAGATCAAAGACGAAAGACTAACCGTCCCGATAAATTTTTATTCGTTAAGTGTTTTTTTAAAAGTTGATATCATTTTTTGCAGTTGAATTATATTGAGAATAATTTCTTCACAGGATTCAACCGATAAATATTTTAATTCGTGAGACAGGATCAATTGCGTTTCCAATTCATATAATGAACCTAATGCAATAGAAAGAAAATGGCTAAACTCCTTATTGCTAGACCTTGAAGAACCTTCAGCGATATTTGAAGGAACCGAAACGGATGCACGATTGATTTGACTGATCAAACCATATTTTTCCGAATTCGGTAGTTTATCAGTTAAAAGATAAATTGATTTAGTAAGCTGCAATGCATCCTGCCAAATTCTTAATTGCCTGAAATTATGCATTGTCGTTCACTTCTTAATCCTTTATCTTTTTTCTTTTCTCCTTCTACATCATTTCAAATATCCCCGCTGCCCCCTGTCCGCTACCTACGCACATGGTTACCATTCCAAATTTTTTCTCTCTTCTTTTTAATTCATTAAATATTTGAACGGACAATTTTGCTCCTGTACAGCCCAGCGGATGTCCCAAAGCTATTGCGCCACCATTTACGTTTACTTTTTCCTGGTCCAACCCTAGCTTTCTGATAATTGCCAAAGACTGAGAGGCAAAAGCTTCATTCAGCTCGATCAAATCCATTTCATCCTGTTTCATTCCTGCCTTTTTAAGAGCCAAAGGAATCGCCTCAATCGGGCCAATTCCCATAATTCTCGGAGGAACTCCTGCAACGCTGTAACTTACCAAGCGGGCAATTGGCTTAACATTTAATTTCTTCAGCATCGACTCTGAAACCACCATTACAAACGCGGCTCCGTCAGAAGTTTGAGAAGAATTTCCGGCGGTGATGACACCATTAGCCGCAAAAACAGGCTTTAATTTGGCTAGTTTTTCAATTGTCGTATCTGCACGAGGACCTTCATCTGTATCAACTATATATTCCTTCGTTTTCTTTTTTAAATTTTCATCCAAATACGTTTCTTTAATAGTAATTGGAATAACACCATCTTTTAAATGGCCGTTTTTAATTGCTTCAACAGCTTTTTTATGAGAGTTAAAAGAAAATTCATCCTGATCCTGACGGCTAACATCATATTCTTTAGCAACGGCTTCGGCAGTTAAACCCATTCCCCAATACCAATCCGGGTGATTTTTAGCAACTTCAGGATTAGGGACTAATTTCCATCCGCCAAAAGGCATTCCCGACATTACTTCTACTCCACCTGCAATGATACAATCAGCCATTCCGCTGCGGATTTTAGCAGTTGCTATTGCAATAGTTTCCAATCCGGAGGCGCAATAACGGTTAACCGTAACTCCCGGAACCTTTTCTGTATCAAGTCCCATTAGGGAAATCATGCGGGCAACGTTCAATCCCTGTTCCCCTTCGGGAGTTGCATTTCCAACAATCACATCATCGATTTGCTCTTTATCCAAATTAGGAATCTGAGCAACCATATGTTTAATTATATCGGCTGCCAAATCATCAGCACGTGTAAAACGAAATACACCGCGTGGCGCTTTACCCACGGCGGTACGATATGCTGCTATTATATATGCTTCTTCCATTTTTCTTTTTAGTATTTAGACTTTAGATATGAGAATTGAGATATGAGAATTGAGATCTCATAGCATGATCAATTAATATTATTTAATTTATTTTTAAGCATCTTCTGAAAAGAGTAAGTCATTTTTTGCATTTCATCAATTTGTAAAATCAATTCTTCTAACTCTCCATCACTCAATAGATTTAATTTATTAGCTATGACTAACTGAGTTTGTAATTCGTAGGAAGATCCATTTGCTATTCCCATAAAATTGTTAAACTCTTTCGGAGAATTTCTCCCCGCCCCTTCTGCAATATTAGATGGAATTGAAACTGCAGCTCTTCTGGATTGACTTATCAAGCCAAATTTTTCATCTGCAGGATAACTCGAAGTTGCCTTATAAACCTGAACTGCAAGTTCAATTGCTTTATGCCAAATTTTCAATTCTTTCAAATTATTCATTCCTTCTATTTTTTGCTCTTTAGAATCTCATATCTATTATCTCAAATCTATATTTCTATACCTCAATTTCTCAACGGTTTACCTTTTGTTAAAATGCTTTGAATTCTTTCTAACGTTTTCTTTTCTCCGCAAAGCGATAAAAATACTTCGCGTTCAAGGTCCAACAGATATTGCTCAGTAACCAAAGTGGGTGCTGAAAGATCTCCGCCACACATGACGTAACCTAATTTTTCGGATATTTTTTTATCATGTTCTGATATATAATTTCCGGCATACATCGAATTTGCTCCGGCGTAAACAATTCCCATTCCCTGGTTTCCCAAAACGCGAATATCATTCCGGCGAACGGGCATTACATAACCTGCTTCAGCCAGTTCAATTGCTTTTTCTTTTGCATCCGCTATTAAGCGACTGCGATTCATGGTAATATGAAATTTGTCTTTTTGAAGATATCCTAATTCATAAGCTTCCACACCTGAGGTGGAGACTTTTGCCATTGCGATAGTCAGAAAACGATCCTTCAATGCATTTTGCTCAATTTGTCCTTCTTTAAAATCGTCTGAAACCCGTAAAGCAAATTCTTTGGTGCCACCGCCACCGGGAATTAGACCTACTCCAAACTCAACCAGCCCCATATAAGTTTCGGCATTTGTCTGAACAAAATCCGCATGCAGACATAATTCGCATCCACCACCTAAAGTCAGGTTATGTGCTGCTGCAATAACCGGAATACTGGAATATCTTACCCGCATCATGGTGTTTTGAAACATCTTGATGGCGATGTTAATTTCATCCCAATCCTGTTCAACCGCTGCCATAAATATCATCCCGATATTAGCACCAGCAGAGAAATTAGCACCATCATTGCCAATCACTAAACCGCGGTAATCTTTCTCCGCCAGATCAATTGCTTTATTAATTCCCTGAATTACTTCGCCACCAATGGTATTCATTTTGGTGTGAAACTCAAGGTTTAAAATTCCGTCGCCCAGATCTGTAATTGTTGTTCCTGAGTTTTTCCAAACCGTTTTATTTGCCCGGATATTATCGAGAATAATTAAATCATCGGTACCCGGAATTGCTTTATATGATTTTGAAGGTATATCGTAGTATTTCCTGATCCCGTTTTCAACTTTATAAAATGAAGTGTTTCCGGCATCAAGCATCTCATGAACCCATGAAGCTGCCTCATTCCCATATTTCTTCATTCCTTCTAAAGCTTCTTTCAGGCCGATAGCATCCCAAACCTCAAACGGGCCTAACTCCCAGCCGAAACCCGCACGCATTGCATCATCAATACGGTAAAGTTCATCCGAAATTTCCGGGATCCGGTCAGAAACGTATTCAAATAATCCAAAAAAAGATGTTCTGAAAAATTCCCCTGCTTTATCTGTGCCTTTGGCAAAAACCTTCATTCTATCGCGAAGATTTTCAACCGTTTTAGTTGCCTCTAATGTTGCAGATATAATTTTTTGCTGAGGTTTGTATTCAAATGTTTTTAGATCAAGCGCTAAAATTTCACTCTTTCCATCGGCGCCTTTTACTTTCTTATAAAAGCCTTGCTGAGTTTTATCACCAAGCCATTTATTTTCCTGCATCTTTTTTACATAGTCAGGAAGTTCAAAAAGGTCGTGCGCTTTATCTTCCGGTAAATTTTGATATAAACCGTTCGATACATTGATCATCGTATCTAAACCAACCACGTCTGTAGTTCTGAACGTGGCAGATTTCGGCCGGCCCAAGGCCGGACCGGTAAATTTATCAACTTCTTCTACCGTTAGATCCATTTTTTCTACCAGATGCAATAGCGCCATGATAGAATAAACCCCCACACGATTGGCAATAAACGCCGGAGTATCTTTGCAAAGGACCGTTGTTTTACCCAAAAATTTATCTCCGTAATGCATCAGAAAATCTACAATTCCCTGATCAGTTTTTGGCGTTGGAATAATTTCCAAAAGTCTTAAATACCTTGGCGGATTAAAAAAGTGTGTTCCGCAGAAATGCGATTGAAAATCTTCAGACCGGCCTTCAGCCATTAAATGAATTGGAATCCCGGAAGTATTGGAAGTAATTAATGTTCCGGGCTTACGATATTTTTCAACTTCATCATAAACCTTCTTTTTAATATCCAGATTTTCCACTACAACCTCAATGGTCCAGTCGCAACCTGCAATATCTTGCATGTCGTCGGTAAAATTTCCGGTCGAGATAAGGTTCAAAACCTTTTTAGAATATATTGGAGATGGATTACTTTTAACAGCAGTTTCCAAAGCCGTATTAACAATCCGGTTACGGACGCCTTTATTTTCAAGCGTTAAACCTTTGGCTTGTTCGGCAGCGCTCAATTCTCGCGGCACAATATCCAGCAACAACACCTCAACACCTATATTGGCAAAGTGGCAGGCAATGCGGGAACCCATTATTCCCGAACCCAGAACCGCTACTTTTTTAATTACTCGTTTCATTTATTCCGGTTTATAGTTTAATGTTAGTTGGTTTATTTTTTTCAGACTTTCTGTTAACTGCAGACGTTCCGACTCAGAAATATGATCGTTCAGGTATTCATTAAAATGCCTGACAACATCTTTAGCTACATGACTTTTTTCTTTACCAAAATCAGTTAAAAAAATCTTTACAGACCTTTTATCTGTAATGTCTGCTTCGCGATAGATCAGTCCTAAATCTTCCATATTTTTTAGCATACGCGATAAACTGGTCGATTTTACACCAGACATAGCCGCTATTTGAGTTACTGCAATTCCCTCTTCCGGGATATTGATTAGCATATAACCCAGGGCCTGCGTAATTCCGTATCCGGATGCAATCTGATTGTATTTATTAGCAACACTTTGCCAAACAATCTTTAAAAAATAATCTACAGTTTCTTCAGGCTTCATTTAAAATACTATGCAAGCATATCAAATCTATTGAATAAGATTTTAGTATGCAAGCAGAATTTTAAAAAAAATAAATATTTTTTTTTAACGAATTAAACAATTCAACCATAGATTCTTGCAACCTTAACCGGATCTACCAGCCCATTTTGCTATCGTCACCTCGGGGGTCTGCACCACCCTGATAATAGCCCCATTTAGTTTTAAGAATAGCATCCACACGGCCAATATCTCCACGGGGCGAAATTGTGTAACCTTTGCTTTGAAGTTTTTGAATAGTCAAACTGTCCAGTGCATCCGTTTCTATAAACACTTCATCCGGCAACCATTGGTGATGAAATTTCTTTGCATTTACGGCAGCCTGCATGCTTTTGTCGAAATCGATCACATTTACAATAGTTTGAAAAACCGATGTTATAATAGTAGAACCGCCGGGTGTGCCCACTACCATAAATAACTTACCGTCTTTTTCCAGAATGGTCGGCGTCATAGAGCTTAACATTCTTTTTCCGGCGGCAATTGAATTTGCTTCGCCCCCAACCAGTCCGTACATATTGGGAGTTCCGGGTTTTACGGAAAAATCGTCCATTTCATTATTCAGAATAAATCCTGCTCCGCCAACAATTACTTTTGAGCCGTAAGAACCATTCAAGGTAGTGGTAATTGAAACCGCATTTCCCTCACGGTCAACAATTGAGAAATGCGTGGTTTGTTCACTCTCTTTTCCTAACTTTCCTTCTTTAATAGTATTACTCGCTGTCGCGTGATTCCAGTTGAAACTTTTCATCCGCGAAAGCGAATAATTTGGCGCTAGTAATTCCTTTTGAGGAACGCTAAAATATTCCGGGTCGCCTAAATAAGCTGCCCTATCTGCATAAACTCTGCGTTCTGCTTCCACCATTAATTGCACAGTAGAATCTGAATTGAATCCCCATCGCTTTAGCGGATAAGGTTCTACAGATTCCAATAATTGAACTAAGGCAATTCCACCGCTGGATGGTGGAGGCATGGTAATAACTTTATATCCGCGATAATTGCCCGTAACAGCATCACGCCAAACCGATTGATAATCTGCCAAGTCCTTTTTTGTGATCAAGCCGTTTCCGGATTGCATTTCGGCAACAATAAAATCAGCAACAGCTCCGCCATAAAATCCTTCCCGACCTTTATCACGAATTAGTTCCATCGTATTCGCCAGATCTTCCTGAACCAAATATTCGCCTTCCGCCCAGTTATCTTTAATAAAATATTTCTTGCCAGGATTAAATTGCTGGAAAGTTTTTTGATTTTGGTTTAATTCGTTTGCCTGGTTGGCAGAAAGTTTAAAGCCATTTCTGGCCAGATTAATAGATGGCTGAACAACTTCAGCCCAGCTTAATTTGCCATATTTTTGATGCGCTTTAACCATTCCATCTACGCTTCCCGGTACCCCGGCAGCTAAATGACCATATAAACTTTTATCAGTAATTGCGTTTCCGGCTGAATCCAGATACATATCTCTGCTTGCGGCTGCCGGAGCTTTTTCGCGATAATCTAAAGTTGCAGTTTCTCCTTTTGCGGAACGATAAACCATAAAACCGCCGCCGCCAATGTTTCCGGCATTGGGATAAACTACAGCCAAAGCAAACTGAACGGCTACGGCGGCATCGACCGCGCTACCACCTTTTTTTAATATTTCTAAGCCAACTTTTGAAGCTTCCGGATGCGCAGAAACAACCATTCCGTTATAAAATTCTTCGCTGTTGTGTTTGCCTATTTGCCCGCCAGCACATCCTGTAAAGAAAAATGCAATTGAAACGTAAATTACTAAGGACAGTTTAAATTTGAATATGCTCTTCATTTTGGTAGATCTTCTCTATTAATGATGCGTTTTTTTCTAATATTACTTTGCGTTTTAAACTCAGTTTAGGAGTTAATTCGCCGCCCTCTATGCTCCATTCCTGCGAGAGCAAAACAAATTTTTTAACTTTTTCCCAATTACCAAATTCCTGATTGTAATGATCTAATTCCAACTGGAATTTATCTAACACTCTTTGGTTTTTGATCAGAACTGAATTCGGTTTAATTTCGATGTTCATTTTATCGCACCATTCTTTTAACCAAATAAACGAAGGCACAATTAAAGCAGACGGGAAACGTCGATTTTCGCCAACAACCATAATTTGCTCCACAAAAGGAGATTCTTTAAACTTATTTTCTAAAACTACAGGAGCAACATATTTACCACCCGCAGTTTTAAATATTTCTTTTTTGCGATCGGTTATGCGCAAATATTTCCCTTCAACCATTTCTCCAATATCTCCCGTATGAAAAAATCCATCTTCATCAATTACTTCTGCAGTTAAATCAGGGCGCTTGTAATAGCCTTTCATCACGTTAGGGCCTTTACATAAAATCTCCCCATCCGGAGCAATTTTAACAACCACATCTTTAATTACTTTTCCAACAGTTGTAAACTTTGTATCGCCCTTTTTTAATCCGTTAACAGTAATTACCGGCGAGGTTTCTGTTAAACCATAACCTTCTAAAACCGGCATTTTTGCTGCCCAAAAAATACGGGCAAGGCGTGGCTGTAATGCCGCACCTCCTGAAACCAAAGCCATAATTTCGCCTCCCAACGCCTCACGCCATTTATTAAAAATAATTTTGTTAGCTATCGCGAGTTTGGCTTCATATAATAACCCATTTTTACCTTCAAGTTCATACTTCAAGCCCAAATCCAAAGCCCAGAAAAAAATCTTTCTTTTTAAGCCCGTCAGCTCAGACCCTTTAGCAACTATTTTATCATAAACTTTTTCTAATAATCTGGGAACTGTTGTGAAACCATGTGGCTTTACATCTATAATATCTGCAACAATAGTGTCCATACTTTCTGCATAATAAATAGAAACTCCAATGTAGAAGTACATATAAATTACCATTCGTTCAAAAATATGCGATAAAGGCAAAAAGCTGACAGCTTTAGAAAATCCTTGAGGATACATCACCGATGAGGAAATTACATTTGTTACCAGATTATCATGCGTTAACATAACCCCTTTTGGTGTTCCAGTAGTTCCGGATGTATAGATTAAAGTCAATAAGTCATCCGGAGTTATAGAATCCCGGTAGGGCTGTAAATTTATATCCTGATTTTTACTTCCTAATTCTTTAATTTCCTGCCAGTTGGCAACGTTCGCAATCTGATCAAAACTATAAACCATCAGGTCTGACTGCATTTCAGTTTTTATCTTGATCAGCTTATCACATAGAGCTTTTGTTGAAACAAAAACTAATTTAATCTCGGCATCTTTTAAAATAAACCGGATATCGTTTTCGGATAAAGTTGGATACATAGGAACTTGCGTTGCTCCCATTTGCATAATTCCAAAATCGCAAATATTCCATTCCGGTCGGTTGGCAGACATAATGGCGACTTTTTCATCTTTTTTAATGCCCAAAGAAATTAAACCCCGGCTTACCTGATCAACAGTCAGAAGAAATTCCTTAGTAGAATACTTTTCCCATACTCCATTTTGCTTACCCGCAACAAGATCATCCTTAGAGAAATTTTCTTTAGTATGGGCTAAAAGATCAAATATGCGGGTTATAGCAGTCATTGTATAATAAAGTTTTGGGAATATGGAATTTAGCCAATTTAATAAAAAAGGCTTAACTCAACAACATTCCGGCATGAAGAGTATTTTCTAAACATCGGTAAAAACCACATATTTCTATAAAAATATTTTAAATGAATTAATATTAATGCTCAAAGCATTAAACTATTTTATTGAACGTTGATATGATTTATTAATATTTAACCATCATCTGGCATTGTATTTGAAAACCCGCAATCAATTAAAAAAACAACATGAGAAAATTATTTTTACTTAGCCTGACAGCAATTATTGTCTTATTGGCACAATCTGATTTAAAAGCGCAACAAACGTATGAGCATGCTTTAGGCGGAAGACTGGGAACAGCAAACGGGATAACCTACAAAACATTTATTGAGGCGGACCGTGCTTTAGATTTCATCCTGAATTTTCAATCTAAAAATGATGTTAGCCGATTCCGTTTTACAGGATTATATGAGATCCATAATCAGATTGATAATGCTCCGGGATTGAGATGGTATTATGGTGGTGGTGGAACCGTTGGATCTTACAAACGCAAAAATTATGACGGACAATTTCTTGCTAGTTTAGATGGCGTTTTGGGATTGGATTACAAATTTGATGAAGTTCCTATTAACGTAGCATTGGATTGGAAACCGGCTTTAGAAATAGTTCCAAATACAGGTTTTGATGCGGAAGGTTTTGGCCTTTCTATTCGCTTTACTTTCTAAAACTAATTTAATAATACAAAAAAAGGCTGCCAGATTTCTGACAGCCTTTTCTGTTATAAATCATTCCGATTATCTTGTTCCGGCAATTGTATCATTTTCAAGATCTAACCATTTCTTACGAACCGTAATCTGATCTTTATTCGCATTTTCCATTGCAGTAACTTTATATCTAACAGCAGGATTACGTGAAAGTTGAACATCTAAGTTCATAATAACGCCGTCTCTTGAGATCATCACCATCGCTTTGTCATTTGCTTTTTTAGCAGAAATTGCTTTTTCTATTTCGCTTACGCGATATCCATCGATAGCAACAATTTCATCGTTCACATTTATTCCTGATTTCCAGGCTCCACTTCCGCGTTGAACAAAGTTCACAATCAGTTTATCGTCTTTCATAGATGCGGTTGCACCTAAAAATGGATTGTTATTAGAAGCAGCTTCATCTTTTACATTTAATCCGGCGTAAGCCAAATATTTATCGTAATCAATTGCTTCCGTTCCGTTCACATATTTGTTGTAGATATCAGTCAAAGAAATTCCGGCAATCTGCTCTGCAGTTGCTTTAAATTCTGCATCAGTATAACCTCTGCCTTTTTTGTGATAATATTCCTGATACATGGTTTTCATTACATCATCAAGGCTTTTCTTTCCTTTAGTGGAATTAATGATGGTTAAATCTAAAACCATAGCTAACATTGCTCCTTTGTTGTAATAAGAGATTGTTGTATTTCTGGAGTTCTCATTGGGACGATAAGCCTTAATCCAGGCATCAAAACTAGATTCACTA
Source organism: Sphingobacteriales bacterium (assembly GCA_038204935.1). Taxonomy (GTDB): domain Bacteria; phylum Bacteroidota; class Bacteroidia; order Sphingobacteriales; family Sphingobacteriaceae; genus Daejeonella. The sequence continues at coordinate 12,091 of JBBRCI010000053.1, forward strand.
AGCGGCTGAATGCGGGTTCCGGGCTGACTTTCAACCGTATTCATATCGCTTTCAAGCATATTGATATATTTTCCGGCAGAAGCAAAGCCTGCTCTGTGAACTACCAGATTATCATAATATGCTGTAAAACCTTCTGCTATCCATAAATTACTGGTATAATTTTCGGTGTCGTAATTAAACGGCCCTAAAGCAACCGGACGTAAACGCTTTACATTCCACAAGTGGAAATACTCGTGAGCAACCAGTCCTAAAAATCCTTCGTAACCTTTATCAGTTCCATAAGCTAAACGCGAAGCACCTAAAACGGTAGAATTTAAATGCTCTAAACCGCCACCACCTTTTTCGAAATTGTGTACGATGAAAACATAATGCTTATTTGGATTTTCACCAAAAATTGCAGTTTCTTCTTCAACAATTTTGGCCATATCCTTTTGAAGACGAGATTTGTCATAATTACCACCGCCAACCATAGCAACTTCATGGCGAACTCCGGCAGCATTAAATTCAAATACATCCTGATTCCCAATTTCTATGGGAGAATCAAATAAAATATCAAAATCTGACGCGTAATATGTGTTAGTTTTTCCTTTAACAGGTTCTAAACCGGTAGATATTTTGCTCCATTCTTTAATTGGCTTAACAGTTACTGTAGAAGGAGTTTTGATCATTCCATCTACATACATAAAAATCCCGGTAGGAGATAAAAATGCATGAGAAGCATCTACAAAACTGGTTCTAACCGAAATTTCAAAAGCATACACGCGATAATTAACTTTAATGCTTTTGTTTTTCTGTGTGTTAATTCTCCATGTATTTTTGTTGATTTTCTCAAAAGGAACTTCATTCCCCTTATTATTAAAAGCTTTAAAGCCTTCAACATTTTTAGAAAACTCCCTGATCAGGTATGAACCTGGTGCCCAAACAGGCATTTTAATATCTATCTGATCTTTATTTATTCCGGAAACTTCCATTTCTACATCTACATAATGTGCCTGAGGCTCGGTAAATGAGACTTCAAAGCCAATTTTGGTTTGCGAATTTGCTGCCGATGTAATGGAAACCATAAAGATTAGAATAAGAAAGTGTTTTAATTTACTAGTCATAAATTTGATTGTTTGAGACAAAAATAGTCTTAAATGAGAGTTTACAAAGCAGAACAAGTCATTAGGCTGTAAAATAGTTGCTACATACAACTATTTTTGGCATAAGCTGATACTTTTGTAAATACTGATGAATGAGCCTTTAGCATATCCGCTTATATCTTTAACTAAGAAATATCTGAGTTCTTTTTCTAAAGAAACTCAGGGCTTAAAAATTGACCGTTATCATTACATTTTATTGTTAATTGATGATAACCATGAAAATCTAACCCAAAAAGCAATTGGCGAATTATTGCAATTGGATAAATCATATATGGTTAACATCATTGATTATTTAACATCTAATGGATACGTTTTCAGAGAGAAAAATCCTATAGACAGAAGAGAACAATTAATACGTTTAACTGATTTGGCCAGAGAGGATATTCCATTTATAAGAAACGTGTTTTTAGAATTAAATAAAAAATCTTTACAAAATTTAAGTCGGGCAGAAATTGATAATTTTAATAAAGTGCTGACTGTAATTCAGGAAAATTTATCAGACAGTAAGCCAAACGAAATACATTTAGAATTTAAAAAAAAATAGTACATCCGGTATGAAAACCAAAAACATTGTCTATACAGTATTAGGTTTAGTTATAGTTTCCCTGGTCGGTTACAGGCTTATGCACAGTTCTAACCCAGGCAAAGGCGCAAAACCCGGAGCCGCAACAATGGGAAAGGGCGGAGCTGTGCCAGCAACCAATGTGGAAGGCATAATTGTAAAACCGCAAAGTTTTGCAAATAATCTTTCCGTTTCCGGATCTGTGGAAGCCAACGAACAGGTTGATTTAAGAAGTGAGATTCCCGGATTAATTACCAGAATTTACTTTGATGAAGGTACTTATGTTAATAAAGGTGCATTGCTTGTTAAAATTAACGACAGAGAACTGCAGGCGCAATTGGCGCAAGCTTTAACAAAACAAAAATTAGCTTCGCAAAGCGAATATCGGGCAAAATTACTTTTAGAGAAAGAGGCAATAAGCAGCGAAGATTACGATGTTGCCTTAGCAGATTTGCGTTCATTGCAATCGCAAACAAATGTAATTCGAGCCCAGTTATCTAAAACTCAAATCCGGGCTCCATTTAGCGGAAAAATTGGTCTTAGAAAAGTGTCATCAGGAGAATATTTAACGCCTGGAACAACCATCGCGAATTTAGTAAGCATAAATCCGGTGAAGATCGTTTTTTCTGTACCCGAGAAATATGCCAGACAAATAAGTCTGAATTCAAAAATTGATTTTACTGTTGCCGGATCGTCCAAAACTTATTCAGCAAATATTTATGCTATAGAACCAAGCATTGATATGGATACCAGAACGCTTCAGATTAAAGCAAAAGCAGACAATCCGGGTGGACAGATTTTACCAGGTTCGTTTGCTAAAATTGAATTCCCGCTTTCCAATATTAAGGACGCCATATTAATACCTTCAGAAGCAATTATTCCTGTTTTAAAAGGGAAAAAAGTATTTGTAAATAATCAGGGGAAAGCAAAGGAAGTTATGGTTGAAACTGGACCAAGAACAGATAAAGATGTTTTAATAATATCGGGATTAAATTTTGGCGACACCGTATTAACTACCGGCATGATGTCATTAAAACCAGAAATGCCCGTTAATATAAAATTGGCAAATTAAATTGTTTTCTTCCGGGAAAGCAATAGTGGAAATAGTTTAAATTATTTGATATGAGCATATCAAGCACCAGCATAAAAAGGCCGGTTTTAGCAATCGTAATGAACCTCGTTTTAGTTTTATTCGGGGTTATCGGGTTTAAATTTCTTGGTATTCGCGAATTTCCTTCTATTGATCCACCCATTGTTTCGGTTCGGACTAATTATCCCGGAGCAAACTCGGAAATCATTGAATCTCAGATTACAGAACCGCTTGAAAAAGCAATTAACAGTATTGACGGTATAAAAAACATTACTTCCGCCAGTAATCAGGGATCGAGTAATATCACTGTAGAATTCAATCTGGACAAAAATCTGGAAGATGCGGCCAATGATGTCCGGGATAAAGTTTCTCAGGCTGTAAGACAATTACCAAAAGATATTGACGGTTTGCCTACGGTTTCAAAAGCCGACGCCAATTCAGAGTCAATTATTTCCATGACCGTGCAGAGTGATAAACGGAACCAGCTGGAATTGAGTGATTATGCAGAAAATGTATTGGCACAACGTTTACAAACTATTCCGGGCGTTAGCAGTATCCAAATCTGGGGGCAAAAAAGGTATGCCATGCGTATCTGGATCGATCCGGCAAAACTTGCTTCTTACAAATTAACTGCTCTGGATGTAAAAAATGCACTCGACCGTGAAAACGTAGAACTTCCTTCCGGGAAGATTTCTGGCGATGCAACTGAACTCTCCGTCAGAACCATTGGAAATTTATCATCAGAAGAAGAATTCAATAATCTGTTAATTCAAAGTTCAGGAGATAACATTGTTCGCTTACGCGATATTGGTACGGCAACATTAGGGCCTGAAAACGAAGAAACTATGTTGCGTCAATCCGGAACACCGATGATTGGTTTGGCATTGGTACCGCAACCCGGGGCAAATTATCTGGATATTTCTAAAGAGTTTTATAAACGATACGAACAACTAAAAGTTGAGCTTCCAAAAGATTTTAAGCTCGATATTGCGTTGGATAATACCATTTTCGTAAAAAGATCTGTAACAGAAGTCGCAGAAACCATTATCATTTCCCTCATCCTGGTAATTCTGATTATCTATCTCTTTTTTCGCGATTGGAGCATTGCTATGCGGCCGCTTATTGATATACCTGTTTCATTAATTGCCACATTTTTTATCATGTACCTTTTTGGGTTTTCCATTAATGTGCTTACACTTTTGGCGGTTGTTTTAGCAACCGGTTTGGTGGTTGATGATGGTATCGTGGTAACAGAAAATATTTACAAAAAACTAGAAGAAGGTTATTCGCCGTTTGAAGCGGCTATTCGCGGTGCTAACGAAATCTTTTTTGCCGTGATTTCTATTTCAGTAACTCTTGCCGCGGTTTTCTTACCTGTAATTTTTCTGGAAGGGTTTGTCGGCCGGCTGTTCCGGGAATTCGGCGTTGTAATTGGAGCAGCTGTTCTTATCTCTGCTTTTGTTTCATTGACTTTAACCCCAATGCTGAACGCTTATTTAATGAAAGCAAATCAGAAAAAAACGAGATTCTACAATTTTACCGAACCGTATTTTGTAAAAATGAATACAGGTTATTCCGATGCATTAAATGACTTTCTGAAGAAACGTTGGCTGGCTTATCCAATTGTGGGAATTTGTATCGGATTAATAGCTCTTTTTTGGGTTGTTTTGCAAAAAGAAACGGCACCAATGGATGACAGAGGTTCGGTAAATGTTAGTGTTACAGCTCCGGAAGGTGCCTCTTATGAATATACTGACGCATTTATTTTAAAACTGACCCAAATGGTTGAAGATTCTATTCCTGAAAAGAGAATTAATCTGACTGTAACCGCTCCGGGATTTGCGGGTTCCGGTGCTTCCAATACAGGTTTTATGCGTATCCGATTTTCTGAGCCTCAGGAACGAGAAAGATCACAAATGGATATCGCCCAAAAACTAACTAAAATTACCGGAGGATATACAGAAGCCAAAACTTTTATTATTCAACAACCTACTATTTCTGTTAGCCGTCGCGGCGGATTACCGATTAACTATATTATTCAGGCTCCAAATTTTGAAAAACTGAGAGAGAAATTGCCGGTATTTATGGATGAGGTAAGTAAGGATCCAACATTTACTGTTACCGATGTTAATTTGAAATTCAATAAACCTGAAATAAATATTAGCATCAATCGCGAAAAAGCAAAAAATCTGGGGGTTTCAGTTTTAGATGTTTCTCAAACCTTGCAGTTTGCCTTAAGCGGACAACGTTTTTCATACTTTAATATGAATGGAAAACAATATCAGGTTATTGGTCAATATGCACGTGAAGATAGAAATGACCCATTGGATCTAACTTCAATTTTTGTTAGAAATAACAAAGGTGAATTAATTCAATTAGATAACCTTGTTCAGGTTGATGAAACCAGTACTCCTCCTCAATTATATCACAACAATCGGTTCATGTCGGCTACGGTTTCGGCAGGCTTGGCACCCGGTTACAGTATCGGAGACGGAATTGACGCAATGGATAAAGCATCTGCAAAGGTTTTGGATGAATCTTTCTCAACCGCTTTAGGCGGAGAATCAAGAGATTTTCAGGAAAGTTCATCCAATACCACATTTGCTTTTGGGTTAGCTTTATTACTGGTTTATTTAATTCTTGCTGCCCAGTTTGAAAGTTTTATTGATCCGTTTATTATAATTTTAACGGTACCAATGGCCGTTGCCGGAGCATTTTTATCATTGTGGATCTTTGGTCAGACCTGGAATATATTTAGTCAGATTGGTACAATTATGCTGATCGGTTTGGTAACCAAAAACGGTATTTTGATTGTCGAATTCGCCAACCAACTAAAAGAACAGGGAAAATCTGTTCAGGAAGCAATTAGAGAGGCAGCCGTAGCACGTTTACGCCCAATTTTAATGACCAGTTTAGCTATCGCATTAGGTGCTTTACCAATTGCCCTTTCACTTGGAGCGGCAGCAAAAAGCAGAATGAGCATGGGAATTGTAATTATCGGAGGAACTTTATTTTCATTAATTCTAACCTTGCTTGTTATTCCTGCATTCTATTCCTATTGGTCCAGAAAATACAAACCACTTCCCGAATTGTCTGCAGACAAACCCGCCAAAAAAGAATTAGAACTGGTTTAACTTTTAAAATCTTATGAAATTTAATTTTATCGCTAAAATAATCTTCACTACTTCATTCATATTATTGTTTACAAATTGTTTTTGCCAGGAAAGACTTACTCTTCAGGAAGCAGTAAATATTGCTTTGCAAAACAATTATGATATTCAGATAAATAAGGTTGATGTTAATATATCCCAAAATAATATTGAGCGGGGAAAAGCCGCATTATTCCCGATTGTAACCGGAAACTTTAGCACAAGCAAAACTATTCAAAATTCAAGTCAAACACTTTCAAGCGGTGTTTTACAAGAAAGAGATGGTGCCAAAAATTCGAATACTGTTTACGGACCGGTTTTAAACTGGAAAATTTTTGATGGATTCGAAATGTTTGCCCGTCTGGATCAGTTAAAAGAACTTCAGAAATTAGAAGAATCTAATCTCAGACAAACCATTCAGCAAACTGTGATTGATGTTATTTCAAATTACTATAATCTGGTACAGCAAAAACAACAAATAAACGCTTTAAATACAACTTTGGAAATCTCTCGACTGAGGTTAAAAAACTCACAAAGCAGATACCAAATTGGGAAAGCAGCAAAACTGGAAGTGTTAGCTGCCAGTGTGGATCTTAATTCGGATACCACCAATTTATTGCGTCAAAAAGATCAGTTTAGAAATACAAAAGTTTATCTGAATGAGCTAATGAGCCGGAATTTAACTGAAGATTTTACAGTTGAAGACAGCATTGTGATTTATAAAGATTTGCTGTTACCTCAGCTTCAGCAAAATGCCGATTTGTTGAATCCTGCATTACAAGCTGCCTCTATAAATCAAAGAGTGGCCGAGCTGAATTTAAAGCAGGTTAAGGCTAACCGTTATCCGGATATTAATATAAATACGGGATATAATTTTAGCAAGTCAAGTTCAGATCTGGGTTTCGCCCGCCAATCTACTGGAAGAGGATTAAATTATGGGTTAACAGCTTCAATCAATATTTTCAATGGATTTTTGCAAAAGAAAAATGAAAAAAATGCATCTTTTGAAATTGATAACAGTAAACTAATCTTTGAAAAAACTCAGCAAAACATTCAATCTCAAATTATTACCCTTTATCAAACCTATTTAACAAATATCGAACTGGTTAAACTGGAAAAGCAAAATCAGGATATTGCAAAACAAAATCTGGACATAACATTAGAGAAATTTAAGTTAGGAACTGTTGCTCCGTTAGAATTCAGAGAAGCTCAAAGGAATTATATTAATGCAAATGCTAGATATAGCAATGCGCAGTTTCAGGCAAAAATTGCCGAAATTAGTTTAAAGCAAATTTCGGGAACTATAAACATCCAATAAAAATATTTAGTTCAGGATATTAGAATATTATTTTTACTTATTTATAAAGTGATAATATTTAGAACTTATTAATTTTTCCTTCGTATAAGGAATACTCTCTTAAAAGTAAAAGGGGATTTACTATCTCAAATGGAAACATACAAACATAAAACCGCTTTATTAATTGACGATAGCTATATCGATAACTTAATAAATCGAAAAATTTTAGAAAATAACAACTATGCGGAAAATATTACCGTCATAGACTTTCCTAAAGTTGCAATTGAGTATGTTAAAGAAAGTATTTTATCCGGAGAAAACACGCCCAGTGTTATATTCTTAGATCTTCGTATGCCGGAAATGAGTGGCTTTGAATTTTTAAAAGCACTTGAAAATATTCCCGAACTTAAACCAGATCAAATCAAAATTTATGTCTTATCTTCCTCTTTAGATCCGAGCGATATGAAACGCATAAGAGAGAATAAACTGGTTGCTAAATTTATAGGAAAACCATTAACCAGTCATGCATTAGCAGACATTTAAAATGATTCTAGTTGCTGACAGCGGTGCTACAAAAGCCGACTGGATATTAAATTTTAAAGACGGTGCGTCAAAAGTTGTTTTCACAACTAAGGGAATTAATCCATTCTTTCAATCTGAGAAAGAAATTATAAAAATTTTAAACAGAAATAAACAAATAGAACCCTACCGGGATGAAATCCGTGAAGTCTATTTTTTTGGTTCAGGCTGCTCCAGTCCGGATAGTCGTGAATTAATTTCCAATGCATTATCTCAAATATTTCCTTCTGCATTTATAAATGTAGAAAATGATATAACCGGAGCTGTTTATGCTACTTGCGGAACAAAACCTGGCTTGTGCTGTATCCTGGGAACAGGATCAAATATTAGCTTTTATGATGCCCAGGCGGTTCTTCCGGGCAACCATGGATTAGGTTACATTCTTGGCGATGAGGGTTCCGGAACCTATTTTGGGAGAAAATTAATTACAGATTACTTATATCAAAAAATGCCCAAGCAATTGCATAAAGCATTTTCAGAGGCATATACATTAGATAAAGAATCCGTTATTAAAGAAGT
>JBBRCI010000054.1:0-20188 GCA_038204935.1 Sphingobacteriales bacterium
AAAATCAATCTGCATTCCTGCAGTTGTGCGGCATCATTTAAAAATTCTCCGGCTTCCGCTAAGCTTGCTGCTTGGGAAAACATCTCTTCGGCTTTATTAAAATCGCCTCTTGTACCTTCAAGAAATGCTTCAAGAATCAAAGCCTTGTGTTTAAAGTTTTGCGGACAAATATCTGCCCAGCTTTGCATTTTATCTAATGATTCTGTGGCGATCCCTATCAACCTTTCATGAGAATCAAAATTTCCTTTAAGCACACCTGTTAAAGCCGCAATAGCCGAATATTGCACCAAATCAATTTCAGCAATCTGACCTTCGAATGCTTTTAAAAGTGGTTTCACCTGTTCTGCCCAATCCAGGGCATCACTCCACTTTCCAAAATGTGTATGCAATTTTACTCTGGCAACAAGGCAATAACCAACCTGGTTACTTAATTCGGTTGAACAAATTGATGAAATATCTTTTTCTTCGATATACTCTTCATCTGTCAACGACAAATATTCGTTTGTACTTCCGGCCAGCGCTTTTGCAAACTGCAGTTCCAGAATTAAATGAAAGGCCGCATTCATTACTCTTTTATTATTGAGAGAAAGATGCAGGCGGGCATAATCCATAACTTCCTGTAGAGGTTTACCGCAAGCTGTAAGGTAAACTACGTATCCGGATAAATTAAAGCAGGCAAATAAAATATCTCCCGAAGCAAATCCGTTATCGGCGGCTTTTAATGCTAAAGGCAAACTGGTTGAGAACGGGTTTACCCAATGATTATGGAACCAAGTATGCACAAATCCTACTCTTGGGAAATAAGTATTCTGGTTTTTCAGATCTGCTTTTAATGCCAGCTCACTCCATTTATATGCACCGATATGATCTCCGGTCATTCCATTGTAGATAATAGAATACAAAGAATAAACATCGGCAACTGCTTTTCCGCTTCCATGTTCCAGCGTAATTCTTAAACCGGTTACAGAAATCAGCGCAAATAATTCTATTTGTTGGCTCTGAAACGCAAAAGGACCTATTTCCAATAACAAACAAATAGTTTGTTCAATTTTAGGATCGTCTAATTTTTTAAGTTCTAACAATTCCAAGGGATCCCGGCCAGCCATTAATTGACCTATCGCAGCCATATTCCATCCGATCTTAGGCCCTATTTCCTGCGGAGTTATGGGAAAATCTATATCTAATAGCTTTAATGCTTTTAGCCCAATTTCAACAGATTGTTTAGCAAAACCTATGCTGAATAAACGAATGGCCTGCTGTTGAAGATAATCCACGGCAATGGCATTCTTACCGGCTTTTTCCCAATGAAAAGCAAGCCGGGTATAAAAGGGTGTTAAATTATTTTTATAATTCACTTCGTACCAGCGGGCAATTTCAGAATGCAATTCTTTTTTCTGATTGAATAAAAGCATTTCATAAGCCACTTCGCGGGTGATTGCATTATTGAAAGTATAACCCTGGCTTCCATCAATCATATCCTGCCAAAGCAAACCCATTTTATTGTCCTTACTTAAAAAGTCCGGAACTAAAGTTCTTTCCTGCGTAATGGGAAAAATATTTTTAACCAATTCGGTAGAAAAACGCATGCCCGTTACACTTGCAATTTTCAAAGCTAGTTTTGGTCCCTGATCCAGACTATCAATCCTGCGGCTTAAAGTTCCCTGTATAGTTTCAGGCAAACGGAATTTATCTAAAGAAATGCCTTTTGAAAGCTGGCAGCCTCCATCCTGAATGCTAACAGCTTCATCATCAATTAATGCCTGAATAAGTTCAAAACAAAAGAAAGGATTACCTTTTGAAAGAGATATTAAACTACTTGTGATTTCATCATCAACATGTTTTACGGAAAAAGTTTGCTTGATTAAACTTAGCTGATCTTTTTCTGACAGACCTTTTAACTGGTAGAAAATAGCTCCTGAGGATTTCCATTCCCCAATTTCTTTTACCCCTTCCGAAGATTGAACAGAAATTACGGTAAAACATCTTTTGATGTCAGCCGAAACTGCTAAGGCAAATTTCCATGAAGCATCATCCAGCCAAACAGAGTTATCTATTAATATGATCAGGGTATTTTTTTTCGCCTCGCGTGAAAGCAAATTCAAGAGAAGCTTTTTGGTTTCGGCAACTTTCTGTTGAACTGAAAGAGATCTCACGTGTTCGCTTTCGGGAAAATCAGAAACAAATAATATATTCAGAAGGCTAATTAAGCTTGAAAATTCTTCCCCCAGAAATTTTAATATTACTTCTGTTTTATCTTTATCAGCAGGAAGCTTATCCAAACCCATCATTTTAGAAAATATAGCCCTCCAGACAAAATAGGGGTTTCCTCTTTCTAACGGATCGCCTGAACCAGTTAAAACCAATTGACCATCTGCCTCCATTAAGCTTTGGAAAGAGGAAAGTAATTTGGTTTTGCCCAAACCGCTTTCGCCTTCTAAAATTAAAGAAACGCCCTCGCCGCTCTGAGCTCGTGAAAAGCATATATGAAACAAAGAAAGTTCATTGTTTCTGCCGACAACAGGAATTTCAAGGTCATTATCATCATTTTTGATCGAACTGGATTCTAGCTCCCAGATCTGCTCTTTTTTAACCAGACCTTTAATGATAACCATTTTAGGCTGCGTAAAAGTAAATTCATCACGTGAAGCTTTCATGGTGGTTTCATCGCAACAAACATTCTTTAATTGCAGTTGTGCCAAACGGGCTCCCAGATTTACCACGTCACCAATAACCGTGTATTGTCTTAAGATATCATTTCCTAAAATTCCGCAAAATGCTTTTCCGCTGGAAACTCCAACACTATTTACAAATCCGGAGTCTGTTAACACTTTTTTAGTTTCAATAGCCGTAAGCAATCCCCTAACGGGATTATCACTATGCGCAGATGGTGGCGGGCCAAAAATTATCAAAATATTTGCCGCCTTTTCATCTATCCAAACTTGATTTAATATTCCATCATACTTTACAACAACAGGAGTAATGATTTCAATGGCTTTTTGCAATCTTTCCGAAGCGGCAGAACTATTAGGTTCCGTACTATGCAACTGAGTAAAAACTATTGTTACATTTCGTAATTCATCTATCCATTTCAACCGGTCAAAATCAAGTTTTTTAGATATGGGGCTTGGAAGAAAGGATTTTAAAGTAGCAATTGATTGCGGATGAAGGTATATATCAGATTTATCTGGCCTGGCTGTAGCTTTAACTTTTTCATCTAAAACCGCTGAATTATGCTTTACAGGATGGTTTTTATATTTTCCATCCAGGACTTTTAAAATTGAAGAAGATAAAAGAATATTTCCGGGTTCGCGGTTTTTAGCAGTTAAACTCAGATCGTTCAAAGCTTCGCCTAAAACCGTGTATAACCAACGACCATCTATTCCACCTAATTCTAAAAGTTCACAACTACCGCAAGCGGCTACAACGTGCAATGAAAGCGGATTTCCCAAATCATCTTTTGCGCCTTTATTTTCTAAAACTTCCTGCGCACAGGCACAAACAATTTCTGCATTTGAGAACAGCTCTTCTTCTTTACAGGGCCATGCAGCAAAAACACCATCGCCGGCAAAAACCATAGGCTCACCACCATACTTTACAATCAGGTTTAGAACAAAATCATAATGTTCCTGCAGAATTTTAGAAAGTTGTTCAACACCTTTCTCCTGATCAAGAAGCAATCGATTAGAAAGCGGCGAAAAAGAGCAGATATCTATCCAAAGTAACACAGCATGGTCGCCAATTAATTCAGACTTGGGAGTTCTGGAAGGAAATTTCTCAAATTGATTTCGTAAAAGTGCCGGTACAAAACTGGCAATGATCAAATCAGATTGCTTGTTAAATTTCGAAGACATTATTCGCAGCTATATATAAGAGGAATTAATCAACAATGTGATCCATACTTAACCTTAAAATGCCTTTTCCTTTGTTGTTATAAGACCCTCGTGAATTATTAAAAGGTAGCAAGATTTTGACGATTACACAAGCGCCAACCTATTATTTTAACTTTTATAAAATTTCTGCTGTGATATATATCACAGAGCAATTACCTTGTGTTTTAATACTCCAAAAACCTGGTCACCACTCTGACACTTTACAGAAACACTGCCTGTAAATTTCCCAAATGCCGGAACAAGAGCCTGCTTTTTTCCGAAATGGAAGCAGGGCAATGTAACAGATTGCCTTCCTTTTCCTTTTAATTTTACTCCCGGATGAATATGCCCGCTCAAGACATATTCTTCTGTTAAAATCATTTGTTTGTTTGTAAGAGGTTCATGAGAAAAAAGAAACGGACCAATAGTAAGAGAATCGTGCAATATGAATCTGCATTTTTCATAGTTTTCTACCTGTAAAATATCATGGTTGCCGCGAACAAGAATCATATCCACATCTTTATGCAGGTCACGCCATAAAAGAAACCAGGCCCAGTCATTATTCATATCGCTATGAAAAAGATCTCCTAAAAAGATAATAGTTTGAGGTTTATACTGGCAGATAATATCGGTTAAAACAGCAAGATCTTCCTGCTCCATAGATCTGGGAATAGCAATTCCGGCTTTCCTGAAATGACCCACTTTTCCTAAATGAACATCTGCTACAATTAAGGCTTGTTCATCAATCCAGAAAATAGCTTTTTGAGGTAAAAGTAAAAAGTTCTGTTCGCAGAGGGTAAATTCTAATGGAATAGGCGGAATCATTCCTGCAAAAATACGAAAAGCCTTTCCGTTTAGAAAAGGCTTTTCGGGTAAAGTGTATCATGAATTATTTAACCTGAAACTGGTAACGCATTTGATATCCTTCCGGCGTAATGGCATTTATGGTTGCCATATTATTTTTTCCGGAAGCAATAGCAGATTCTATATCTTCAGTTTTATTTATTCCTTTGCCATTTATGGAGACAATAATAGTTCCTTGAGGAAGGTCTATCTGGTCAAAAAATCCACCCTGAAGAACTGATGTAACCAACAATCCCGAATTAACCTTGAATTTTTTCTTCTGAGCGTCATTTAGAGGTGTAAAAGTAGCACCTAAATTTTTCTTAACTGTTTCGGCTGAGCGTGAATTAGTAGCAACATTCATATTTTCATCCCCTTTAAGAGTAACAGAAATAGTTTTTTCACTTCCACCTCGCAGATAAGTCAACTGGATTTTATCGCCAGGACGTAAACGACCAACTTTTTCCTGCAAATCTGATGAATAGGCAATATTTGTTCCGTTTACTTTAGTTAAAATATCTCCTTGTTTCAAACCTGCAGCTTCAGCTCCACCACCTTTAACAATATCCTGAATGTACAATCCATTTAATTGGTCAACACCTAATTGCTTAGCTCTTTCAGCATCCAGATCGGTAAAACTTACACCAATATATCCTCTTTTAACAGAACCAAATTCGCGAAAATCATCTAACACTTTTTTAGCCAAGTTAATTGGGATAGCAAAGCCGTAACCTTCATAGTTACCGGATTGGGAAGCAATTGCAGCATTTATACCTATCAGTTCACCACGGGTATTCACTAAAGCTCCTCCGCTATTACCACGATTAATTGCCGCATCTGTTTGAATAAAAGATTCAATAGCTGTATTTAACTGAGGTGATCCATCAGGAGAGGGACTGTCTGATTGGTTTAAAATACCAATACTTCTACCTTTAGCACTTACAATTCCGGCAGTTACGGTTGTGTTTAAAGCAAACGGATAACCCACTGCTAAAACCCATTCGCCAACTTTTACATCATCAGAATTTCCCAGCTTAACAATCGGCAAATTTTTACCGTCAATTTTAATCAGGGCCAAATCTGTATTTGCATCTCTGCCAATAACTTTTCCGCTTAAGGATCTCTTATCAGGAAGAATTACATCAATTTTATCGGCATTATCCACCACGTGATTGTTGGTTACAATATATCCGTCTTCAGAAATAATCACCCCGGAACCGGAACCCATCATTGGTCCTTGAGAACGGCGTTTATTTCCAAAAAAGTCTTCAAACATATCTTGAAATGGATCCTGACCTGCCCCACTTTTGGCATTTCCGTTATAAGTGGTTTTAATATGTACAACCGCAGGCGTTACTGCCGCAGAAGCCTGCACAAAGTCAAGTTCGCCGGTTGAGGAGGTTATTGAAGGAGCGGGATTATTTGTAAAATGAATTTTCTGCTTATCTTCAAAGGATAAACCGTCATTGTATTTATTTTCTACCAGCTTATAAGCGCCGATGGCAACTGCTCCGCCAAGGCAGGCAGCCAAAAATGTGATACCTATCTTTTTCATATTTTTATTTTAAATTTTAGACTAAAATTTGATTGAGAATATAAGAATATTCAAATTTAATACCAGTTAAACGATTTATATATATATCTGATACTACAAACAGTGTTAAAAAATGTTAAAAGGTTTATAGATATAATTCAGGAAAGACCTTATAAATACGATTTTATATGCCTGATTTTCAGGTAAGAAATTTACGGATATTCAATTTTAGTCGTATAATATGAATGTTATAATCTTTAATTTTTATTGATATTTGTTAAAATTATGGAGTTAAAATTCTTTAAATACGAAGGCGCAGGCAACGATTTTATCATGATTGATAATCGGAAAGGCATTTTTGACCATTCCAGAGCTCAATTAATAGAAAGGCTTTGCAACAGACGTTTCGGCGTTGGCGCAGATGGTATAATGTGCATCGAGAATTCTGAAACACTTGATTTTGAGATGATTTACTACAACGCAGATGGCCGGAAAAGCAGCATGTGTGGAAACGGCGGTAGATGCATTGTGGCCTTTGCTCAATACCTGAATATCATAAACACCGAAACTACATTTATGGCAGTTGACGGCCCGCATTATGCCAAAATTTCAGAAAATGGCGACTGGGTTAGCTTGCAAATGATTGATGTTCAACAAATTAATAGAGATGCAGAGGCATTTGTTTTAAATACAGGTTCTCCTCATTACGTAAGTAGTGTAAAAGATCTAAAACACATCAATGTTTTTGAAGAAGGCAAGAACATCCGTTATAACAATACTTACAAAAAAAATGGCATCAATATAAATTTTGTAGAAGATTTTGGCAGCCATTATTTTGTAAGAACTTATGAACGTGGCGTAGAAGATGAAACTTACGCCTGCGGTACCGGAGTAACCGCAGTTGCCTTAGCTATGGCAAAAGAAAAAGGTTTATCCGGACAGATCAATACAGAAATACACGTTTTGGGCGGAGAATTGAATGTTCGCTTTGATTATGACGGAAAGAAATTCAGCAATATTTTTCTGGAAGGCCCGGCTACGTATGTTTACAGCGGAAATATATTTATTTGATCTTTCGTTAAATACCTGAGAGCAAATTAATTTGCGCAAAACCCACTGCGGCTTTTACCTATTTCCATAAATCCCGTAATATTTTCTCAAAAAAATACTCTAACAATCCAAAATTCTAGTTAGGTTTAGAATTTTTTAGTCGGTTAACTTGCTTTTATTTTCTCCCTTTATATGTTAAGAGTTGATAATAGTAAGCCCTGCAAAATTGTTTATGCTTTATGCAAGCATGAGTTTCTAGGCTATTTAATTGAACCTCATATTGTACAGTTAAATCCCGATGGCGATTTCTCTCTTACTTATCAGCGATTATTTTCCACAACTGCAGAAGAGTTTAAATCTGTTTTGGACGATACTGACCGAAAATTAATTAAGCTTCTGGAAGAAACCGAGCAGGGAAATATTATCAAACGCTTTCATAAAAAAGCAATCCGGCCGCTTGAATACTTCAGTACCATTTTTAACGATACTTTATACGACACTTTCCGGCCTAAAATTGAATCCCGCCTGACGGAAGCTTTTAAATTGCTTGGCGATAAAGAAATTTATTTAATGAGCAAGGAAGGCTGGCCCGTTGAAAAGCGTTTACACCTAAGCGAAGAACCCGCATCTGTATTATTCCATTTTAGAAGAAATGAAGATGAAACCAGATATTTCCCGACTATAAAATATAAGGGTTTGCGAATTGAGTTTATGTTTAAAGAGGCAAACGTAATTTGCAATCAGCCGGCCTGGCTTTTACTGGAAAATACATTATACAATTTTGTGGATGATCTGGAAGGCAAAAAACTACAACCCTTTTTAAATAAAAGATTTATTTCCATTCCGCGAGCGTCTGAGCAAACCTATTTTGAAAAATTTGTTTCACCGCTTATTGAAAAGCATTCGGTTTATGCAGAAGGTTTTGATATTAAGACGGAAAAATACCAGGCCGAACCCATTCTTAAAGTTTTATATTCCGAAGGGAATAAGTCGCAATTGCAGCTTTACTTTAAATACGGTCAGTTTATTTTCCCGGCCGGAAGTGACCGAACCGTTTCTGTACGAACAGAAAAAGTAAACGGTTCCTATATTTTTCATCGTGTAAAACGATCTCTAACCTGGGAAAAAAATAAGCTGGATAGTTTGAAGGAAATGGGACTTAAAAATTCCAAAAATCTGTATAATAATCTGGAAGTAGATGTCGCTGAAATTGATGATTCTGAAGACAGTACATTTAGTGTGATCAATTGGTTAAATGATCACCACGATGAACTATTGGAAAAAGGCTTCACTTTTGAACAACCGGACGGGCAAAAGAAATTTGTGCTGGGCAGCAGCAAAATCGATCTGGATATAAGAGAGAACAACGACTGGTTTGATATCAATGCTGTGGTTTATTTCGGGCCGTATCAAATCCCTTTTATTCAGCTTAAAAATCATATTCTAAATAAAATTCAGGAATTTAAGTTGCCTTCCGGCGAGATTGCCATTATCCCTGAAAAGTGGTTTTCTCAATTTAGTAACCTGATGCAGTTTACTGATGGTGGACCTAACCTGAAGCTTAAAAAGCATCATATTGGTGTGGTTTATGATTTTCAGGGAAGCGAACTTGCAGGTATTTCTATGGACCGGAAACTGCAGCAATTGGCGGATTTTGAGGAAATAGAAAGCACGGAAATTCCCCGTAATTTTAAAGGTACTCTTCGCCCGTATCAACTGGCCGGTTATAACTGGTTCCACTTCTTAAAAAAATACAATTTTGGTGGCTGCCTTGCCGATGATATGGGTTTGGGTAAAACAGTACAAACTCTGGCTCTACTTCAAAAATCGAAAGAAGAGAATCATGAACAAAATCATGGTCGCACCTCATTAATCATCATGCCGACTTCCCTGATCTATAACTGGCAAAATGAAGCCGAAAAATTTGCTCCTGATCTAAAAATTCTAGTTCATACTGGCAGTATGCGAAACAAAGACATGGACAATTTCATGAACTTTGATGTAGTTTTTACAACCTATGGAATTACCCGCATTGATGCAGATTTACTAAGCAAGCAATATTTTAATTATATCATTCTGGACGAAAGTCAGAATATTAAGAACCCTGCTTCTAAATCATTTCGTGCAGTTAAAATGCTTAAATCAAAGTACAAACTGATATTAAGCGGTACGCCAGTTGAAAATTCGGTAAATGATTTATGGACCCAAATGTCATTTATCAATCCCGGATTATTAGGAAATCAGCATTTTTTCCAGTCGGAATTTGTTATCCCGATAGAGAAGAAAAAAGATGAAGACAAGGCCCGTAAATTACAATCGATTATTAAGCCATTTATTTTAAGAAGAACTAAAAATCAGGTGGCTAAAGAATTGCCTCCTAAAACAGAAAACTTGTTCTACTGCCAGATGAGTGAGGACCAGAACGAGTATTACGAGAAAGTTAAATCTGAATACAGAAATGAATTGCTGATGAGTTTAGAAAATGGAACGTTCAGCAAATCGCAGGTGCAGGTTTTACAGGGATTAACCAAACTTCGGCAGATTGCCAACCATCCATTAATGGTTGATGCGGGATATGAAGGCGATTCGGGGAAGTTTGAAAGTGTAATTCACACGCTTGAAAACGTGCTCTCTCTCGGACACAAGGTTTTGGTGTTTTCACAATTTGTAAAGCAACTCGATATTTACCGTCGCCATTTTACAAGGCAGAATATTAATTACGCCTACCTGGATGGCTCAACTTCCAATCGCGGAGAAGTAGTAAAAGAGTTTCAGGAAAACAAGGATCTGAAACTATTTCTGATCTCCATAAAAGCTGGCGGAGTAGGTTTAAACCTGACAGAAGCAGATTATGTATTTATTTTGGATCCCTGGTGGAACCCTGCTGTTGAACAGCAAGCCATAGACCGGACGCACCGCATCGGGCAAACCAAAAACGTTTTCATTTATAAATTCATCACCAAAAATACAGTTGAAGAGAAGATATTAGCACTGCAAAACCGGAAGCAGCGAGTTGCGGAATCTTTAATTACAACCGAGGAAAGCTTTGTAAAATCATTAACTGCCCAGGATATTCAGGATATTTTAAATTGATGATTAATAGGTTATCTGAGGCAATGTCCAGCGGTATTTTACAGACAAAATCCGTATTAAAAATATCAGCATTACAGAACTGAAGGCATTTATATTATCATCTACTTTCAGGATTTTTAAAACAATAAACAGCGCTGCACCGGCCAGGCAGGCAGTGGCGTAAATCTCCTTTCTAAAAATTAACGGCACTTCATTAATCAGCGTATCCCGAATTACTCCTCCCATTACGGCAGAAAATAAACCCAAGATTATTGCGCCCGGAGCCGAAACGCCATGTTCTAATGATTTTTGAACACCAACCACTGTGTAAAGCGCAATTCCCATTGTATCAAACAAAAAGAAAGTTCTCCGGAATTTTAAAATGTAATATTTAAAAAATATGGCAATTAAAACTCCAAGGGTTACTATCATTAAATAGTTTCCATCGATCACCCAACCCGGCCGAACTCCCAAAATCATATCGCGTAAGCTGCCACCGCCAACCGCAGTTACAAATCCGGTAAACGAAACTCCAAAAATATCACGGTACATATTTTTATCAGATGCCGCCAACGCACCTGAAACGGCAAATACAAGCGTTCCCAAAAGGTCAATATAATAAGGTAATTGCATCGATTTAATACTTAATTATTTTGTAAAACAGACAGATATTCAAATTGAGAAATAAACTCGCCACCCATGCTTTCCAGATGTGCGGTGTACATCTGGCAATCCACCAGTTTTATATCTTTTTCTTCACATAAAGTGATCATGGCCAGTTTAGAAGCATTACTCACCAGGCTGAACATACTTTCTCCGCAAAATACATGGTTAATCAAAACCCCATATAAGCCGCCTACAAGCACATCGTTCTGCCAAACTTCGTAGGATTGAGCTATATTTAACTGATGAAGTTTGATGTATGCTTCAATCATATTATCCGTAATCCAGGTTCCGGGCTGCTCTTTCCTTTCCGCATCAGCGCAAGCTTTGATAACACTTTTAAAATCAAGGTTCTTGGTAACCTTAAATTTATTGCTTCGCAAAATCTGCCGCATACTTTTAGAAATCTTCACTTTTTGGGGATATAAAACAAACCTTTCTAAAGGAGCATACCACAAAATTGGAGATTCATCAGAAAACCAGGGAAAAATACCGTGATGATAAGCTAAGATCAACCTTTCCGGAGAAAGATCGCCACCCACGGCCAGCAGTCCGTCTTCGTCGGCCAGTTCAGGTTTGGGAAACCAAATATCTTTTGCATCTAACTGATAAACCAATCTGCTTTGCTTTGATAAAGCGACAAAGGTAAACGTTAAATCGAAAATGCTTTATTTCTTTTCAGGAAGATAAAAATATCCGGAAGCAGAATCTATAGCTACTTCCAGATTTTATCAGGCTATTTTTTTGCGGATGATCATTCTACGCGACTGAGACTTCAATACTTCATCAAAAAATTTCTTTGCTGAAGCAGAATCTTTAGCTTTAATCCGTTGATTATAGAGTGTCATTTCTGATGTACTAACAATACTTTTAGTTGATTCATCATACGTAAATTCATTTTTGAAAACCCCAAAGGCAGATTGATTGACCACTTTTGCGGGGAGATTTTCCGGCTCATATCCTTCAGGTAAATGATATACAGTTTTGTCCGTTTTAGTTACCGGACTTTTAAAGAATAAGTCTGTTTTCCTGTCGCTTAAATCGGGAATATCAAAGTTCCATATCTTTTGAATACTGCTGCGGTAAAACAACTTCGAGCCTGCGGCAAATTCATTTAATTTAGAATATTCTAATTTAACTTCGGCGGTTTTCACGCTTCCTTGTTCATCAGAATGTTTTATAGAAAACTTATCAGGATGTTTAATTCCTAAATTATAAACAAGCCATTCCTGCTGATCATCTGTTTTTTCGCGGGAGAAATTATGGATCATATCTTCACGGTATTCACCCGTTCCGCTGATTTTTAATTTAACCATTGCAGATCCGTCTTCTTTAATATCAACATCACTAATAACACTTAATTTGTTTGCTGAAGCTTTACTGGCAGGCGTACTGATCAACATACTTCCGGAAGGCTTAACAATCAGGGCATTTCTGTTCTCCGTAAAGTTCCCCAGTTCGCCGGGCACAGAAGTTTGACTTGTACATTCCAGCCAGACTGAATCTTTACCTTGCGGCACCATTAAAATAACATGGTTGAATTGATTATTCGAAAATTGCGCATCCACTCTTTCTTCATTCGCACCAGCATTTACCAATGCGGGATAAGAAGTTATATTGACAGCTTTTAGTAAGGCTTGCATATAGTTTGTCAAAGCTTTACAATCACCGTATTTATTTTTATCCACATAACTTGCAGCTAAAGGTTTCCAACCACCAATTCCAAGCTGAATGCTTAAATAGCGCATATTCTGCTGCATATAATTATACAGGAAATCAATTTTCTCACGATCGTTTTTAAGTCCCGATGTTAGATTCTGAATCTCCAGCTCTCGCTCCGGACTCAAATCAAGTTGCTTGGAATATAACCCATAATAGAACTTGCCAAAATCTTCCCAATTGTTTAATGATCCTTTTACATTATCAATTTCAAATTCATTGGGAGAAACTTTTAACGTTGGTAAATAATTCCATGACTTGCTCCATTTCTCATATTTAAAAGCTTCGAGATTATCAACAGTCCAAACATATTTTTTAATTCCGGCATCAGTGCTGATTTTTGGCTGACCGAGAAGATCATCGCTTTTAATTCTTAAAGACTGATCCTGAGGAATTGTGACCGAAAAGCTACTATGTTGTACACTTTGCTCGGAATATTGCGGATACCAATCATCATAATCTATATGTCCGTCGTTCGTTCTCTTATAAATTACTTCAATTGTTGAAGGGTATGATGGCACGCCAACTGTTAAGCGTAAATATCTTCCATCGGTGATTAAAGTTGAGCTTGACCAATCACTTGTAATGTCTTGAAAATCTTTTTTGCTGTACTTTTTATCTAATATTCCATTCGCATCATAAACTCTGATATCAATGTCATTGTAGGTTGTAAAGGAATCATATCCGTAGTAAAAACTTAGTTCATCTTCTGCCTGAGAATTGAGTAAGGTTGTAACCGTTGACGAAGTCATTACAATTTTAGATATTGATTTAACTTCTAAGTTTTTCTCAGCATATCTTACGACCGAATTAGCATCTTTTTTAAGGGAATCCGGAATGTTAGAAGCCAAATAATTAGGGGCCGGAAAGTTATACTTCTGTGCCAAAACCCATCCGGGTAATAGTAGAAACAAGAGTAATATATTTCTTTTTAAATGCATCTATATTTTTTTTAGTACAAATTGCTCTCCCAGGATATCGTACATTTTCTTGTACAATTCATATAACTGAGCGTATTCCTGCGCTGAGTAAACCGGCTTCTTCAGCGAAAGCGTAAATCTGTACGAAATATTCTGACCATCAGCAATGACCATTCTTCTCATCACTGCGCTTTCACCAGGCGTAATCATGGTAATATTTTTAGGTAAATCATCTGCAGCAAATCCCGGAGGTATTTTAAATGTACCGGTTAAATTATACAAACGTAAATAACCAAAATCTACATCTGTAATTCGTTTATCTTTTATAAACGGATTTTCTGCCATACCAAGAAATAAGTTTGGATTAAAGAAGATATAATTTTCATCATCTGATGAATTTTTGGTTTTGAAATCAACTGTTTGAATTAAGGATAATGAATCCGTATCCACATTTCCTAAAGTTAATTTGGTGATTTCCAGATTGGCGTTTCCGTCTTTTAAATAATCTTTAAATTTCTCTTCACCGGCATCTTTTATTTTACCTACACGGGAAATTCTGTTATAATCTGCACTATATACATTCGCAGTTCCTTTCATGGTGCCGTCCGCATTAATATCGCATGCCATATTTACGGTTAAACGTCCCGGAGTTTCTACCTTCAACATAACCCATTCTGCAGGTTCTTTAGAAACAACAAAACCAACTGTATTTAAGATATCATAAGCAATTAAGTTATAAGGCAAATAAGGTTCAGTAGCATCCAGAATTAATTTTTGATCATTTGCTAATGGAACATAAGCAACGGTTTTATTAAACTGATCAAGAAACGGGTAACCAATGTTGACGTTTCCGTGATCCCGGGTACTTACCAATAAAGGTTTTGCTTTCACTCCCACATCGTTCAAAATGTTTAGCAAGATCAAATTCATTTCTCCGCTTGTACCGGTGTGTTTTTGCCATGCTTTATTAACACTTTCGGTTGTACCTCTTGTATTTGACTCATTCCACTTCATGTTTTTTCGAACAAAATCATAAGCGGCAGCGGCTTTCAGTTCATCACTTGACAAAGTTTTAGTTTTGGCTATAAAATCTTCCGTATCAGATAATTTACGGCGTAATTGTGTTCCGTAAGATTCAGAATTTAATAATTCCTCGCCCAGTTTCTCCCAGGTAGATAAATAGCTTTCGTATCCACCCGTTGGTCTTTTAACCCGATTTAATTGAAATTTAGCTTTTTGCAGATAGTTTTTATCCGAAGTCATAAAAGGTTCGCTTTTTAATGCAGGCAGATTTTTAAAAGCCAACTCTCTCTTTTGAACTAAATATGAACTCGGCTCCGAGCCTCCGAAAAAATAACTTCTGGAATATGTTTCTGTATGATCCAACGCAATAGGATAATTTCTATTTACCTGAGCGGTATAATCAAATATTTCTATTATTTCCTGACTTAGATAACTGTAACGAGTTGGAATATCAGACTGAAAATACCAGTCTGGGAGATTTATAAAATTAGTTTTTAAGGTGTATTTATATTCTAAAATACTACCGGGCTGCACATTTGGAAATGAGAATACCACCGCAGTAATATTATCGGTTATTTTTTCATTATAGATTAATTTTCCTTCAACTTTTTGAATAACCTTTTCCCCTTTTTCATTTAATGAAATGGTTTGGGCTTTCACATTCGATATGGATTCTATGTTATTACCAGAATAATATTGCAAACGAATGTTAGCCTGATCTTTTCCTTTATCATTAAAAATTTTTAGACGTTTATGGTAATCTACAAACACATCTAAATGGTCGCTAAAATAAAGCTGACCCTTTTCAAAAAGCACCATAGCGTCTGCTTCTTTATCAAAAGCACAAGCTTTCATTTCGAGATCTGCATCATCTACTTTGCCAAAAGATTGGTAATCTTCTTGCGCAAAAGCATTTGTAAAAGGGAGTAAAAAAAGGAATAATAGGTAATGTTTTTTCATAATTAAAATCAGTAAAAGATTCTAAAAGTATTAAATTTTAATTATAATACAATTAAATTACGTTAAAGTATTGTATTTTGTGACTTATATCACAGCAGTTTGCAATGGTTGTTCATTTAGCAAAAACATTTATTTCTAAAACTGTCGAGAAATATGAGATTTTTTTAAACACTTTTTTCTACAACCATCTCTGTTGAATCCGGATTGTAAAATATATTCTGAAGAATTCAAGAATTATAGCCAGCCTGAAAAGCCAGTCGAAAACTAAGAGATTGTCGAAATATTCGCTGATAAAGGTGAGGAAACCAAAGGAAAAAACCCAAACCACCAGCCGAATGGGAAATTGAATATAATAGGCAATGGCGCCAAATCTTTTAAAAAGAGATAATCCGGCAGCGGAAATAAACAGCAACACAAAGACAATCAGCAACAATATAATTTTTATTCTGGAGACTGTTTCTTCCGGTAATTCATTTAGGTGAGTGAGGATTGAATAAATTTGCGGGCTTATTAAAATGATGCTGCCCATATCCAGCAAGGCAAAAAAGCGGAAGGCATTTTTCATCCCGCTAAAATAGTTCATTTACAATATTGCTCTATAAAACTATTTGCTTTCTCGCTTCCAAGCAGATGTATTTCGTTAAAATCATCGCAGGCACTCTCATGATCTCCCTGTTTTAGCTTCCGCTGAGCTGTTTTTAGAAGCCGGCTGATATATTTTTCGTCATATCCCAATTGTTCTTTTAAAGCAACAATCTGAATTTCATCTGTCGGGTTATAGTCTCCAATGTCCTTCTTTTCATAAAAATTATAAATGGCTTTGCTTAGATCCTGCCTGGCGTGGAAAGCATTTATGGCTTCCTTAATCTGATCGCTGGAACGCTCCTCACACTTATATCCCGTAAGGTTAAAACTAACCGGAAGCACCACCGAGGAAGTTGTATCGTAATCTTTTGGAATAATCCATTTACCCGAACTTAGCCTGATAACCCGAAGTGCTTCCGCATCCAGATCAATGCCATATCCTTTCTGAATTTTCGATTCGTAAATACGGCCTCTTTTATTCAGCTTAAAGCTGACGTTTACAACTCCCTGAATGCAGTTCTCTTTAGAAAATTCCGGATAGATTAGATTATTGGTAATAAAAGCTGAAAGCATATTTTTTCCACCCTTAAATTCAGGCTGATCTGAATTAAAGCTGAAAATCTGAATAAGGAATACAATCAGTATCTGAATTAGCATGCCTTAATTTAACGAAAATTCCAGAGAATTATTTAAAACTATATTTTAAAACTGACATAGGATCCGGACAGTTCTGTAAAAAGATATCTCTTTGCGTAAAACGGCATACACCGGGGTAATCTCCTTTAAAATTTCCCATGTCAAATATTAATTGAAAATGTAAATGCGGCGGCCAGTGTCCGTTTTCTGTTGGAATTCCAAATTGAGTAAAGTATTGTCCCGGTTTAATTTCCTGACCAATTTTCAGGTTATGAAGACTGGCGAGATTTAAATGCCCGTATAAGGAATGAACAATTAATCCATCTAAATTATGTTCTAACACGATGGTAGCGCCATAATCTCCAAAATTATCATTGAATTTTAAGCTGTGAACTTTGCCTTGTAAAGGCGCATACACTCGTGTTCCTGCCGGTCCCCAAATATCTGTACCTAGATGCAGGCGGCGAGGTTCTTCAAACGTATTGAAATGTGAACTTCGGGCATATAAAGTTCTGTGCTCATTATAGCCACCAATTCCGTATCGGGCTTTTTGTTTACTTAATTCGTCGTTGATCCAAAGTGAAAACTGGTAAGTATCGGCAACCGTTTGCGGCTTTAATTCTTTGTTATTGGACGTGAAATCGAATTCTAATAATTTGTCATTTTGCGGATCGAAATCTACAATTGGAGAAACCTTTGACGGGTTAGAATCTAAATAATTATAGAGCTTTTGAGATTGAGATAAAATCATGAAAATAAATAATTGTAATTGTACACAAAATGAGAAACAGCACCGGCAATTACAAAAATATGCCAGATCTCATGTGTATGAACAAACTTATTTACAGGCTTGTCCTGATAATAAAAAATGGTGCCACCGGCATAAAATAAACCACCCAGTAACATCCAGCCGATAGCCGCAAAGGGCAACTTCTCCAGCATATTATTTAACAAAGGAACAATTAATGCGCCCATGGCAATATATATTCCCAAAGAGATGCCTTTATGCTGAAGCTTATTAAATATTTTTAATGCGCAGCCTATTAAGGCAATTGTCCAAACTGTTCCAAATAAAACCCAGCGCATCGAGCCTTCAAAAACCAATAATGAAGTGGGTGTATATGATCCTGCAATCATTAAATAAATGCTGCAGTGATCAAACTTTTGCCAGAACCGAACACCATATTCGGTATTGGGATAGCCATGGTAAATTGCGCTGATGCTGAATAAAACAAAAGAGCAAATTCCGTAAACCCAGGCAGCGGTTAATTCTGAGCTGGTATCCGAAAGTTTTAACAAAGAGTACGTAGCCGGAATTACTAAAATTGCCGGAATAGCATGCGTAAAAAAGTTAACAGGTTCGCGAATTGGCCTCATGCTTTAATCTTCGCTCTCAGGATTTTCCTCCTGACGAGGCTCTTTGCTTATCTTATCAAAGATTTTATCCATGCGTTCCACGTAATCGCTGGTATCATCCAGAAAAAAGTCGAGCTGCGGTACAATGCGGGCCTGATCTTTAATACGTGAGCCTAATTTATAACGAATTTCTCCGGAATGTGATTTCACCGTATTCAGTGAAGCCGCATCATTTGGACTATTGAAAAAACTCAGATAAACCCTGGCAATGGCCAAATCCGGTGTAATTCTTACTTTGGTAACCGTGATCATTGTATTTGGAAGCAGGTTCATTCCTTCCCGCTGAAAAATTTCTGCTAAGTCTTTTTGAATTACACCCGCAAATTTCTGCTGACGTTTACTTTCCATGTGTTTTGTATTTTGGAGTTCAGATATAGGATTCCGGTTAAACCGGAAAAGAAGATCTGAATTTGATAAATATATTAAAAGTGCTTACGAATATGGATTTAAAACTTAAATATTACATTCTGCTTTTTAATACAATAACTTATCGTACGGATATCTTTTAATGTGCAGTGCTTTTACTTTTTCATATAAAAGCGCTCTGAAATCCTCGATATTTTCTTTATTTAAAGCCGAAATAAATATAGCGGGAGCATTATTTTTATTCATCCAGCTGTTTTCATAATCGGCCAGTGTTGGTGGCGGAATATCATCCTGCGGATCAAATTCGGCAGGAACGTACGCATCAATTTTATTGAAAACAGTGATTACAGGTTTATCAATGGCTCCTAATTCTTTCAAGGTTTCATTAACTGTAAAAATCTGATCTTCGAAGTTTGGATGGGAAATATCAACCACATGAATTAAAATATCTGCCTCTCTAACTTCATCTAAAGTTGATTTAAAACATTCTACCAGATGATGCGGCAGCTTGCGGATAAAACCAACGGTATCTGAAAGTAAAAATGGTAAGTTTTCTATCACCACTTTGCGAACGGTAGTATCTAAAGTAGCGAAGAGTTTATTCTCTGCAAACACTTCAGATTTAGATATCATGTTCATGATAGTTGATTTACCAACGTTGGTATAACCCACCAAAGCCACACGAATTAATTGATTTCTGTTTTTTCGCTGAGTTTCATTTTGCTTGTCAATTTCTCTCAGACGTTCTTTAAGCAGGGAAATCTTATTCAGAATTAACCGTCTGTCTGTTTCTATCTGACTTTCACCCGGACCACGCATACCAATACCACCTTTTTGACGCTCAAGGTGAGTCCATAAGCGGGTTAATCGTGGAAGCAAATATTGCAACTGTGCCAATTCTACCTGCGTTTTTGCCTGCGAAGTTTGTGCTCTTTTAGCAAAAATATCTAGGATCAGATTACTGCGATCCAGAATTTTTACCTGCAATTCATTTTCAATATTTCTTAATTGCGAAGGAGATAATTCATCATCAAAAACCACGATGTCAATCTCTTCAGATTTTACAAACGCGTTGATCTCTTCCAGCTTTCCGGTGCCCACAAAAGTGGCACGATCTGGTTTAAGCATTTTTTGAGTAAATGATTTCACGGTTTCACCGCCCGCAGTTTCTACCAGGAATTCCAGTTCATCTAAATATTCTTTAGTTTGCTCTTCTTTTTCTCCGGGAGTAACAATGCCCACCAACACAGCCCTTTCGGGTTTGATAGCGGTATCATAAAATTTTTGTTTTGCCATATTATAGTTGCAAATATACGAGTTTGTTATAATCAGGGTTAACTCAGTGGTATGTCAAAATACCCAATTTATTTAACCTTGTCATCCTGATTCCAGCTTTTTGTCATCCTGAACAACGTGAAGGATCTCCAGGCGATAAAATACTAACGAAAATAAAGTAGTTGCCAAAAGTTCATTCCGTAATACTATCTAACAGATCCTTCATTTCATTCAGGATGACAATCTAAGATTTTTGT
>JBBRCI010000055.1:0-20062 GCA_038204935.1 Sphingobacteriales bacterium
TAGTTGGTTATGAATTCTTACTATTTTTTAAAATTTCAACTTTTTCTCTTTCACTTTGTAATAGTCTTTCATATAATTCCACAAGTTTCTCTAACGGATTGAATGTGCAATTGAAGTTATTAAAAGCTCCGGTACTATTATCATTAAAAGTATTGAAGTAGTTGAAAATTCCTTCATCACTAAAATTCTTGATTGCCTCACTTTTTACATTAAGCACTTTAGCAACCTTTTCCAACACCTCATCTTCAATTTTCTCGCTTTGTTCCATTTTAGAAACTGCCTGCTGGCTGATTCCTAATTCGGTAGCAAGGGCTTCCTGTTTCATGCCGCGGAGTTCGCGGATGCGGCTAATTTTTCTTCCGATATGAGTTGCAGTTTCAGACATACGATTCAGGTTTTGCTTCAAATATATATTATAAATATACAAGTTCAGTTTGGTTGTTAAAAACAGTTCGATGCTTGTATAAAACAAATAATTGTGGTTCGGTACCTTACCCGGAACTGATACCTTCCTTTTATGATAGAGTATCAGGAGATTATATCTACAAGAGATGAAAACAGATTAACTGTTTGTCACTCTCAGTTTCTGGATTTAAAAACAGGGAGAGAATCCGGACTGGCTTATTTCTATAAACGCTTTTTTAAGGATTTATTTTGGCGGTCACTGCGTATGAGTAAATGCGACCTGGCGGCGGAATGTATTGTGCAGGAATCCTTTCTGCGCTTATGGCAGTTTCGCAACCAACTGAAAGATGCTGCCCATGTGCAGTCGTTTTTGCGGGAACACACCCGAAATGGTTCGATTACTTATTACCGAAAATCCAGCAATCAGTTTCACCGAAATCTGATCCGACTGGACGGGATTGAAGATTACCAGGAATTTATTGGCGCCTGTGATGAACTGGCGGAAGATGAAATTTATCATTCTGCTGATGATTCAAATAAGCATGCGGCGCAAATGGGGCAGATCAGTAGGGTGCTGCCCGCATTGAGCGAAAGACAAAGGCTCTTTATCGCACTATGCCTTAAATACTCTTTCTTTCCGACCTGTTTGTATTTGCGGGATAAAACCACCTCCGTCCTGCTGATAGAAGCAGTCCACCTCCGCCAGCGGAGGACAACAGCGATTTACGGATTTGCGGATTTTTAATAGTAATAGAGCCGGTCAAGGTAATTTAAATGATTTGATTGGTCGGTTCACCCTCTAAAATGCTGCCAACAATCACTACTAACTGATCAAAAGGCATCCCAAAAGTAATCTCCCTGGTAGAACCGTTGTTCGCATCTACTAGTTGTATAGCATTTGAGGTAAGAGCTAGCTTCAGCCTGTTATTCGCAGGGTCTCTTGCCAGGGTGTCCTGTAATGTGGTAACTGAATCTGCTACTAGTAGTCTTCTGTTCCTGTTCGTTTCTGGAGCGATATTCTTGTTGGATCCGTTCCCTGACAACTAGATAAAACAACAGAATGCTTGCATAAAGGTGAATTCAGGTAGTTAAAAAATCAATAGGTATATTAATGTTTATGTTGGTCGTAATAGTTTAGTAACGGATTACCACGAACTGTATTTAGCTTTTGCAGAAAGGCTTCGCTCCCGCCCTAAAGCTATGGAGAAGTTAGCGATGCGTAGTATTCTTAATTCGTTTCTATGATATTTTTTCAGAGTTTAGTGAGGGCAGAACCTTTATGAGCGGCAATATGATCCGTCTTGTTGCTTTTTATTTCATATTGAGGTTCTTCTTCCGTTGCGTGGTGTGTATAACCTTTGTAATCGAAATCTTTTGAATGTATTTTAATGATAGTTCCTGAAACTCTCCCTGCTTCAGAGTTCCAACTTACTTTGTCGCCAGTTTTAAATTTTGTTTTCATAAACAAATTTTTTATTTGAAAATTTAATTTTCATCAAAATACAATACATGGCCATCAACTATTCTTGCCGGTGCAGTGTATTTGTGCTCCTGAGCTTTTCCTGTTGCCATAATGTGTAATACCATCCAACCTTTTGCTGTTAGATAATCGGACACCATCGAACGATGACATCTCCACCAAACCGCTTCGGAGCACATATAAGCCGTGGGCTGCTCTAAAGCAATATTTTCTAATTTTACAATTGCACATTCAAATTCTTCGGTTTCCATATAATCGGCATAACCTCTGAACGAGTCATTGTTCCATCGAGTATTTTTTGAATCTTTTTTAACCTTTCTTCTTCCTCCCAAATCAGCCATATGTATGTATTGTATTCCGGTTTCTTCTAAGGATATTTTTAAATTCTCCTTGTCGAATTGTGGAAACTTGCGTGAGCCGGGCAAACTCCGTATGTCGGCAAGAATTTTAATGCCATAAGATTGCAGAATATCCAAAAATTCAGCCAGACTGCGGGTAGAATGCCCTATGGTATAGATGGTATGAGCTCCCGATTTGTTCATTTGTGATTGTTAAATTCTAAAATATACTTGTTAATATATTTTTCTTTGGGTTTGTATTTCTGGATGTATCTCGGATGGTCAATTGTTTAAACTGCCAACAACTTTACTTCTTTGCCGCAATTCGTGGTTTGCAAAGGTGTGTGGCTTTTGTGACGGAAATTTACAGTTTTATTTTCATTCCACTGTTTACAACATAACCGTCAACTGGTGCATAATTTTTCCCTATAGCTCCATGTTGTGCCACCAAAGGAAATGCCGTTATAATTCGATTGTAATGTTAGTTTAGTGATACTTCATTTGACTTCATAACCCTCCACCATATTTTGTCCAGTCAGAGTGGGCAAGAATAAAATTCAGTTTGCTTCTATGGGTTTTGATCAAAACTTACCAATCAAAGCGAAAATTCGCCAGTGAAATTACATCTTAAAAATACATCACAAAGAAGAAAAATATTCTTTAATATGTATATTAGCAGCTTTGTTTTCCAAAGAAAACAGCACCAACGGTGAATTAAATGGCATTAAATAATACTACCCCAAGTGGAACCAAAATTCAGGGAATATTAGAAAACGCACTTCTTGAAGCCCCTTTTCCAATTGTTATATTCGAAGGAATAGATCTAAAAGTTACGTATATCAATGACGCTTTGCTCGAAATTTGGGGTAAAGACAGAAGTGTTCTGGGACAAACCTTTATTGAAATACTTCCCGAATTGGAAGACCAACCTTTCCCGGCTTTACTCAAAAAAGTTTATCAAACCGGTATTGCACATACAGATAATGAGGCTTTAGCTTATTTTGTAAGAGATGGAATTTCCATTGAGGTTTACTTTGATTACTCCTACACCGCTATAAAAGATAATGAAGGAACCATTATCGGGGTTTTGGTTATTTGTCGGGATGTAACCCAGCAGGTTATTGCAAAAAGGCAAGTAGAAGAAAGTGAGGCCAAATTCAAGAATACTGTTTTACAGGCTCCAGTAGCAATGGCTGTGTTGCAGGGGTCTGACTTTATCATTGAGACAGCGAATGAAAGAGTTCTTGAAATTTGGGGCAGAAATAAAGAGGTTATCGGCAAAACTGTTGCCGATGTATTCCCCGAACTGATAGAACAAAAGTTTATTGACCTTTTAAATAATGTTTACAACACCGGCCAGGCGTTCTACGGAAACGAATTGCCGATACAATTACAAAATGAACACAAAAGCTGGACTGTTTATTTAAATTTTGTTTATCAACCCATATTGGAGAATGGGGTAGTAAGCTCAATAATAGCGGTGGCTTATGATGTGACGGACCTTGTTAATGCCAGAAAGAGTGCCGAAGAAAGGGGAACTTTATTAGCTTATTTGAATAAAGCAGGTGAAGAACTTGCCCTAACCCTGGATACCCAAACCGCCTTAGATAAAATTTCTTCTTTGTCCAAAATAAATTTAAGTGAACGCTAATCTTGGGTTTATTACAATGGTTGGAGTAGTTTGTACAAGTTGATTGCAAACTATTTGAAAACTAACTAAGATTATTCAGCAATTCTAGCAGCCATCAGAAAACTCAGAAAGCAGAAAAGCCTCTCAAAACTTAATTTGAAAGGCTTTTTAAGCTCCCAAGCCTGGACTCGAACCAGGGACCCTCTGATTAACAGTCAGATGCTCTAACCAGCTGAGCTACTTAGGAATTTCTGGTTAACAAAAGCTTTGCAAGCCTTTGTCCCGTTTGGGAATGCAATAGTCGGAAATTAAAATTATTAATGCAATATTTGCGGAAAGATTTTTTAAAAAAAATTTATGAGCTTAGTTGTTATAGGTACTGTGGCCTTTGATGCCATTGAAACTCCGTTTGGGAAAACAGACAAAATAGTGGGCGGAGCGGCCACATACGCGAGTTTGGCTGCTTCTTACTTCTACGAGAAAGTTAAAATAGTTGCAGTTGTTGGAGAGGATTTTCTTCAAAAAGATATCGAAGAAATCAAAAATCATGGTATAGATGTAGAAGGTTTACAAATAAAAGAAGGCGAAAAATCATTTTTTTGGTCGGGAAAATACCATAACGACATGAATAGTCGCGATACTTTGGTTACAGATTTGAATGTTCTTGCCGATTTCGATCCGATTATTCCAGAGAATTACCAGGATTGCGAATACCTGCTTTTAGGCAATTTAACTCCTCAAATTCAAAAAACTACCATAGAGCGTTTTAAAAAACGTCCAAAACTGATTGTTTTAGACACCATGAACTTCTGGATGGATGTTGCCATGGATGATTTACTTGAAACCATTAAGCTGGTAGATGTGCTTACCATCAATGATTCTGAGGCACGCCAGCTTTCGGGCGAATATTCATTGGTTAAAGCAGCCAATAAGATATTAAAAATGGGACCGAAATATCTGATCATTAAAAAAGGTGAACACGGAGCCTTACTATTTGCTGAAGGTAAAATGTTCTCGGCCCCTGCTCTGCCATTGGCGGATGTTTTTGATCCAACTGGTGCGGGAGATTCTTTTGCAGGCGGCTTTATCGGTTATATGGCTAAAGTTGGAACTATTAATTTCCACAATATGAAAAATGCGATCATTTACGGATCTGCCTTAGCTTCTTTCTGTGTTGAAAAATTTGGAACAGAGAAAATTAAAAACTTAACCGAGGATGAGGTTTCAGATCGAATTCAGGAATTTGTAAGCCTGAGTAATTTTATTATCGACTAATTATTAAATATTCTGGGCAGACAATTGAATCTGCTCAGGATATTTTCAATTTACCTACCACTTTAAACTTCTCGAAAACCGCATTCGTATGTGGTGCGTCTTTCAACTCGTCAGTTAAATCCTGACCTGCCCAATGTTCATAATGCATTCCCCGTTTCCAAAGTCTGCTGGAAGAAACATCATAAATTAAACCTCTGTAAGCTACCCATACTTCAGGCTTGTCCTGTCCGTTGCGCAAAGCCAGCTGAGATTTTCTGTATTCTGGAATTTCCATTAGATTTTATTTTGCCTGCGGCGGAAATATTCAAAGAATAAAACATTCATCAGCATTAAAGACATGGAGTAAAAAAGGTCTTCAAAAGGAATTGTCCCGATTCGGAAACCCATGTTTTGCATATTGTTATACATCACCACCGGAATGGATGTTAAAACTCCGTTTACGATAAAGAATGGAATAAGTGAAACTAAATATGCCAGATAAAACCGGCTCAGTTTATTTGATTTTCTAATGAATTGCGCATATCCAATAACTAAAAATAAAAGTCCAAAAGTTATTAGGGTATAAACACGTTGATAAAAAATTGCCAGTAAAATCACCGAAAGGAAAATTAGGAATATGCTTAACCAAAAACTTATGTACTTGAAATAATCTTTTTTAAGATAATAATTCAGGCATTCATAAATAAATATGCAGGCAAACGGAACGGTTATAAAAAACAGGATCTCTTCGATTGGGAGATTCAAAATATAAATGCCCAGGATATAATCCGGATTAAATGACCATACATTTTTGACCGTAAAAATATAATCCCAAACCAAAAAAACCAATCCGGTGATCAGTAATCCCGGAAAAATAGATTTCCAGCTTTTATAAAACTGAACTCTTTTATCAAATGAAAGGATAATTGGAAATAAAACAGTCAGAAAGTTAAGCAGCAAATAAGTGTATTTCATGTTTTGCGGCTAATTCAGACAAAAGATTTTAAAACTATGAGATCAGCTGGACTGCATCGCTTAGAATCGATCATAAATTTGGCGATATTACTGATCAAAGTAGCATCTGCAAGACCAAAACTTTTCTTTTTAAGAAGTTTCACTATCTCTTTCCGATCTAAGTCTAACTCTTTACTAAAGCCTAAAAAAGCTGGAGTGAAATGTTGTATAGAAAATCGCATAAAGCGTATCTCTATATTGTGAGGCTCTTTTTCAACTGCATTTTGCAATGTCTTTTGCGATTGGCCCACAAACTTTAATTTATTATAAGGATTCCAGGAGTGCTTCGCTTTTAAGGCTTCTAATGTACCAATATAAGCTATCACCAGTGCATTTGGCGATTTTTTCGAGGTAAGCGCCATATATAAAGAATCTGTTGTGGCAGGGCTTTCAACAGCACGAATCATGGCCTGCTTTATTTCTTTTATCTCCTCATTTGTGTAGTTTTCTGAATACGCATTCATCGCACAAATCATCAATAATAAAATGAACTTGAAAAACTTCATATTACAATAAGTTTAATTTCTCCTTTAGTATAGCTTGTCCCATCAGAATCATTTTTTTATTATCTGAGACTCGAATTCTGCTGTTGACAACTTTAGAAGCAGATGTATTTTTAATTTTATCAAAAAGGGCCGTATAATAAACATAGGCTATATAAACACCTCTCCTGCTTTCTGTGGGTAATTGTTTAATTCCCTGCAAAGCATGATCAAAATCCTTTTTTATTTCCAACTCAATTTCACTTTTATCAGTTTCGCTGAAGTTTTTAAAATCTACATTTGGAAAATAGGTCCTGCCTCTTTCTTCAAAGTCTGACTGAATATCACGAAGAAAGTTTATTTTCTGAAATGCGGCACCCAGGCTCCGGGCTGTAGGCATAAGTTTATCATGCAACTCGTCATTGCCTTCGCAAAATACTTTTAAGCACATCAAACCTACCACTTCGGCAGATCCATAGATATATTCTTTATAACCTGATTCAGTATAATCAGACTTAATTAAATCCATTTCCATGGAGTACAAAAATGCACGGATCAAATTGAGGTCAATTTTGTATTTATTTACAACCTGCTGAAAAGATTGCAAAACCGGATTAAGGCTTATTTTCAATTCAATTGCTTCAAAAGTTTGATCTTTAAAGTCATTTATCAGCTTTTGCTTGTCATAATCATGAAATGTATCCACTATTTCATCTGCATAGCGTACAAAGCCGTAAATAGCATAAATTGGATAATGAAACTTCTTAGAAAACGCAGCGATTCCAGAGCTAAAGGAAGTGCTGTAACTTTGAGTGATCAGTTTACTGCACTCAAAACACGTTTCGTTATATAATTTCATCATAAAATTTAGATATCCTAAAACTCAAATCTACAAAAACCATATTGTGTTTGTAGTTCTAAAGCATCTGTGGATTATTATCTTTACCCACAAATGGATAAAAAGCATATTGCCATAATCGGTTCTGGTTTTGCCGGACTTTCTGCTGCGGCTATTTTAGCAAAAAAAGGTTTTAAAGTCAGCATTTTCGAAAAAAATGATCAGCCCGGCGGGCGTGCCCGGATATGGGAAAAGGATGGTTTTAAATTCGATATGGGGCCAAGCTGGTATTGGATGCCCGATGTTTTTGAAAACTATTTTGCCATTTTTGGTAAAAAAGTAAGTGACTTTTATGACTTAAAAAGACTGGATCCGGGATACCGCATTTATTTTGGGAAAGATGATATTTTAGATATTCCTGCCGGGATGAAAAAGCTGGAAGAAATGTTTGAGAACCTTGAAAAAGGGAGTTCTTCAAAACTTCGTGAATTTCTGAAACAAGCAGAATATAAATATAAAGTAGGAATGGGTCAGTACGTTTTCCGGCCCTCACATTCTATAACAGAATTTATTGATGTTCGTCTTATCCGCGAAAGCTTCAGAATACAAATGCTTACCAGCATGAGCAAGCATGTCAGGTCACTTTTTAAAAATGAAAAGCTGATCAAACTTCTGGAATTTCCGGTATTGTTTCTTGGTGCTACTCCGCAAAATACTCCGGCTATGTACAGCATGATGAACTATGCTGACTTATCATTAGGAACATGGTACCCGCAGGGAGGAATGAATGAAATTATAAAAGCTATGGTAAAGCTGGCGGAAGATGAGGGAGTAAAATTTTATCTAAATAACGAGGTTTCTAAAATTGAAATTGAAAATGGATTAACGACCGGAATTACAAGCAATAATGCATTTTATAAAGCTGATGTTGTTATTGCTAATGCAGACTATCAGCATGTTGATCAGAAATTAATAGAGAAGCCATACAGATCATATTCTACAAAATACTGGGAAAGCCGAACCATGTCACCTTCCAGTTTGCTCTTTTATATTGGTTTAAATAAAAAGATAGATGAAATAAAGCACCACAACCTGTTTTTCGACGAAGATTTTGAACTGCATGCAAAGGAAATATACAGTAAACCGGAATGGCCATCAAAGCCCTTGTTTTACGTTTCATGCACTTCTAAAACGGACCCTAGCGTAGCACCGGCCGAAAGTGAAAATTTATTTTTCCTGATGCCAATTGCTCCCGGATTAAAAGATGATGAAACGATCAGAGAAAAGTATTTCGACCTTATGGTGGATAGGTTTGAACAAATTACCGGTCAAAAGATAAAAGATTCAATTGTGGTTAAAAGAAGTTACGCATTAGACGATTTTAGCAAAGATTATCATTCTTTTAAAGGAAATGCTTACGGACTTGCAAATACACTGAGCCAAACGGCATTCTTCAAACCTAAAATGCGATCGAAGAAAGTTAAAAATCTTTATTTCACAGGACAATTAACTGTTCCCGGACCGGGTGTTCCTCCTTCAATTATTTCTGGTCAGGTTGTATCTGCCGAAGTTGAAAAATATTTAAAATAAAGAAGGCCGGATATAAATCCGGCCTGTCTCGTTGTTATGATTGTTTAGAAAGGGGCAAATTAGTCGATTTGAGCATTAACTGCTTTTTTATTCGCAGTATCATAAGGCTTCAAACCTTTTTTAAGCAATTTTCTTGCCACGTGAATTCTGGTTTTAACAGTTCCGATTGGAATAGTTAAATGATCAGCTATTTCATGGTATTTATGCCCTTCAAAATACATTGTAAAGGGAATATAATACTCTTTCGGCAATTTACCCATTGCGTTTTTAATATCATCCATAATGAATTTCGCTTCACCCTGATTTTTAGTTGAACTAAATACCAGGTTTGCAGATGATATATCCTCAGATTTTGTTACGAATGAGCTTATCTTAACAAAACGGCGGTAATTATTAATGAAAGTATTCTTCATGATGGTGTACAACCATCCTTTCAAATTGGTTCCTTCTTTAAATTTATTGTAATAGGTAATAGCTTTTAACATGGTATCCTGTACCAGGTCGTTAGCGTCATCGGCATCATGGGTAAAGTGAAGGGCGTACATTTTTAATGAACTCGCCTGCCGGATAACCAAAGTGTTGAATTCGATTTTTGTCATTTTGTTTAGGTTTAGGTTTAAGTAAACAAATTATTTTTCGATTCAAAAAACAACATGTCGTTTTAAGTAGATACTTAATTATACACAAACCCTATGCCTAATACCAGCCAGAAGGCCAGATTATCAAATACTGTGTACCCCATTTGTGCAAACGCATACACAGGTATAAAATATTTTGAGTTTAAATTATATTTACTTCGCGTTCCAGGATTATTCCAAAATGATCATTTACACTTTTAATTATTGATGCGGAAAGTGCGAATATCTCCTCTCCGGAGGCATTTCCATGATTTACAAGTACCAGAGCCTGATTTTTCCATGTACCCGTATTACCTACAACCTTGCCTTTCCATCCACATTGTTCAATTAACCAGCCTGCCGCAAGCTTAATAGAATCATCGCCCACTTTGTAATAAACTATGTCTTGAAAAGAAGACTGTAATTGTATAAAATTACTTAATGAGATAATAGGATTTTTGAAAAAACTACCCGCATTACCAATTGTAGAAGGATCGGGAAGTTTGCTGACACGTATGCAAGAAACCACTTCTGACACATCTTTTATGCCTGGATTCGTTATTTCGCGTTTCAAAAGTTCTTCTGAAATTGCACCATAACTCAGGCTCGGTTTAAAATCAGAATTTAACTTATAAGTAACTTCAGTAATTATAAATCTTCCTTTGGCCTGCGTCTTGAAAATGCTATCGCGATAGTTAAACCCGCAATCTTCTTTTGTAAAAATCTTAACTTCGCCAGTCTGAGTATCAAATGCCCGGCATGTATGAAATACATCTCTAAGCTCTACCCCGTAAGCACCAATATTTTGTATGGGCGAAGCTCCAACAGAACCCGGTATTAAACTTAAATTTTCCATGCCGGCCAGCTGATGATCTACACAGTAATTTACCAGATCATTCCAAACAACTCCTGCACCGGCACTTACATAAACACTTTCTCCTATATTTTCTTTTCGGATCCCCGGTATGACCATTCGGATCACTAATCCATCAAAATTATTAACAAACAGCATATTGCTTCCTCCACCTAAAATCAAACGATCTGCAGATTTCCAGTTTGGATCAGCAAATAATTGCTTCAAGTCTTCTTCACTGCTGATTTCTGTAAACCAGCGTGCAAATGCTTCGACTGCAAAAGTGTTTAGTGATTTTAAAGAATGATTTTCGAGGATTCGAATCATAAAGGATAGTTATAGAATAATAAGCCTAAAAGGGCTGGCACACAAACTTAATTATTTTCTGAAGTATTTGCGGGAAGCGGTCAGCAATCCAAACTCTGCTGAATTATCTTTATCCAAAGATTTGTGATGCATTTTATGAGCCCGCTTTATGCCCGAAAGATATCGGTTGGAGGTTTTAAATACTTTGAATCGGTTATGAATAAATCCGTCATGAAAAATAAAATAGATAATTCCGTACAACGATATTCCCGTTCCTATCCAGAACCAAAAATTTAATTTCTCTTTTCCGATAAACATAAAGTAAAGTGAAATTCCTGCAAAGAGAAAACTAAAAATATCATTCAACTCCAGAAACTTTGGTTTTGAAGAATGATGGGTCTTATGAATAAACCACAAAGGACCATGAAATAAATATTTATGAATAAACCATGAAAATACCTCCATCCCTGCAAGGGTAAGCAGAATAATGGAGGCATTTTTTAAGATAATCATGAGAAAATCTTTGTTTTAAACTAGATATGTATAGCTCTGTTTTCTGTAGCAGCCATACTTGCTTCTCTAAAAGCTTCAGTATAAGTTGGATGTGCGTGAGAAATTCTGGCGATATCTTCAGCGGAAGCACGGAACTCCATAGCTACAACAGCTTCGGCAATCAGATCCGCGGCCCGTGGACCAATCATGTGAACTCCTAAAATTTCATCGGTATCAGCATCGGCCAAAACTTTTACCAAACCATCTAAATCCATGCTGGCACGTGCTCTGCCGCTTGCCTTAAATGGGAATGATCCGGTTTTATATTTTGTGCCCTGCTCCTTTAATTGCTCTTCAGTATAACCTACGCTGGCAACTTCCGGCCAGGTATAAACTACACCGGGAATTAAATTATAATTGATATGCGGTTTTTGTCCTGCAATTACTTCGGCAACAAAAGTTCCTTCGTCTTCAGCTTTGTGAGCTAACATGGCACCTTTAATTACATCGCCAATTGCGTAAATTCCGGGGATCATTGTTTCCAGATGATCATTTACAGCTATTTTATTCCCGCGTTCTTCAGTTTTGATTCCTATATTTTCTAAACCTAAAGCTTCGGTATATGCTGTACGGCCAACAGCTACCAGGCAATAATCTCCTTCAATAGTAACTTCTTCTCCTTTAGGATTAGTGGCCTTAACAGTTACTTTATTCCCTTCAACAGAAGCATCTGTCACTTTATGGCTCAGCTTAAACTCCATACCCAGCTTAGTAAGAGATTTCTGCAATTCTTTACCCATAGTTTTATCCATGGTGCTGATAATTGAATCCATAAATTCAACAACCGTAACTTTAGAACCTAAACGGGCATATACTGAACCCAGCTCTAATCCAATTACACCACCCCCAATCAGAATCATGTGCTTGGGAATTTCTTTTAAATTCAAAGCTTCAGTAGAAGTAATAATTCTTTTTCCGTCAGTTTTAAGAAAAGGAAGAACGGTTGGTTTAGAGCCGGTTGCAATAATTACGTTCTTTGCTGTAATTGTTTCTTTTTTCCCATCCGCTCCCGCGATTTCAATTGTATTTTTATCTACAAAAGAACCAGTTCCCTGGAAAGAAGTTATTTTATTTTTCTTAAATAAAAACGTAATTCCACCGGTAGTTTGTTCAACAACTTCATTTTTACGCTTAATCATCTGACTTAAATCTGCCTTAAGACCTGTCAGATTAATTCCGTGTTCTTTAAAAGTATGTTCTGCGTTATGAAAATGTTCTGTAGAATCTAAAAGCGCTTTTGAAGGAATACATCCAACATTAAGGCAAGTTCCACCGAAGGTGCTGTATTTTTCTATAACGGCTGTTTT
The DNA here is from genome assembly GCA_038204935.1 of Sphingobacteriales bacterium. Taxonomy (GTDB): domain Bacteria; phylum Bacteroidota; class Bacteroidia; order Sphingobacteriales; family Sphingobacteriaceae; genus Daejeonella. Next base: position 12,667 of record JBBRCI010000055.1, read on the forward strand.
CAAACCTAACTGTGCACAGCGGATGGCGGCAACATAACCACCGGGACCACTGCCTATAACTACTACGTCGTATTGCATGAATGGATCAATTTTAAATCGGCTCAAAGTTATGAAATATGAATTCCTTAGAAAAATAAGCTGGAGTATTATTTATTAGAGGTTAATGAAATTACATCATAGCTACATTTCCGACTAAACTAAGCTTTTGCAAATGCCTGGCTTTAACTTATCTTAGCCTTAAATCAAAAATAAATACATATGAAAAGATTACTTTTTGTTTTCCTTCTGGGATTATCACTTCCGGTATTTGCTCAAATCAATGCGGATTCTTTATACATCAGGCAGCATTATGATAAAACTGAAAAATATATTCCAATGCGGGATGGTAAAAAGCTTTTCACATCCATTTATACGCCAAAGGATAACAGCAAAAAATACCCGATTTTATTAAATCGTACTCCATATTCTGTTTCGCCATACGGCGAAGATTTTAAAACCAACTTAGGACCTTCCATGCTATTTGCCCGCGAAGGATATATTTTCGTTTATCAAGATGTTCGCGGAAGGTGGATGAGTGAAGGTGATTTTGTAGATGTTCGTCCGCATAATCCCAATAAATCTAAAAAAGATTTTGACGAAAGCAGCGATACCTATGATACTATAGATTGGCTGGTTAAAAACTTGCCGTCAGATAATGGCAGCGTTGGTATTTATGGCATTTCTTACCCGGGTTTTTATTCAACAGCTTCATTGCCGGGTGCGCATCCTGCATTAAAAGCAGTTTCACCGCAGGCACCAGTTACAGATTGGTTTATTGGCGATGACTTTCATCACAATGGAGCTTTTATGTTAATGGACGCTTTTTCATTTTATTCAAGCTTTGGCGTTCCACGCCCAAAACCAATTACTCCGGCACAGGGACCAAAATCTTTTCAATTCCCGGTTCAGGATAATTATTCGTTCTTTCTGGATTTGGGTCCGCTTAAAAATGTGAAAAGCAAATATTTTGCAGACAGCATCAAATTCTGGAATGATTTAATGTCGCACCCAACCTATGATTCATTTTGGAAAGCCCGGAATATCAGAACGCAGTTAAAAAATATTAAACCGGCAACAATGGTTGTAGGTGGATTTTTTGATGCTGAAGATGCTTTCGGAGCGTTAAACACATACAAGGCAATTGAAACTCAAAACCCCAATAATCATAATATGCTGGTTATGGGACCATGGTTTCATGGCGGCTGGGCCAGAGGTACCGGTGAGAGTTTTGGTAATATTAAATTTGATCAGCCAACAAGCACTTGGTATCAGCAAAATGTAGAATTTCCGTTTTTTCAAAATCAGTTAAACGGAAAACCTGATTCAGATTTGCCTGAAGCAATGATATTCATGACAGGATCTAACAAATGGGGAAAATTTGCTAAATGGCCTCCTGCAAACACTAGCCAGCAAACACTATATTTTCATGCAGATGGCAAACTTTCATTTAATAAACCAGCAGACTCTTTAAGTTTTGATGAATATTTAACGGATCCCAATAAGCCGGTTCCGTATGCAGACAAAGTGCATCTGAGAAGAACCCGTGAGTATATGATAGATGATCAGCGATTTGCTTCACGTCGGCCGGATGTTATGGTATATCAAACTGATACGTTGACGGAGGATATTTCTTTGGCAGGTCCAATAATTGCAGATTTAATTGTAGCAACTACCGGAACGGATGCAGATTATGTGGTCAAATTAATTGATGTCTATCCGGATTATTATCCAAATATGGAACCTAACCCTGAGAATATTCAAATGGGCGGTTACCAAATGCTGGTTCGAGGCGAAGTGATGCGTGGTAAATTCAGAAACAGTTTCGAAAATCCGGAGCCTTTTGAGCCCAATAAAATCACGGAAGTAAAATACAATATTCCGGATGTGGCGCATACCTTTAAAAAAGGTCACCGGATTATGATCCAGATTCAAAATTCATGGTTTCCACTGGTGGACCGGAATCCGCAAACCTTCACAGATATTTATCATGCTAATGAAAAAGATTTTCAGAAAGCAATGCAACGCATTTATCACGATAGCAAAAATGCGTCATCTGTAACAGTTACTGTTTTAAAATAATCTCAATAATAAAATATACAAATTGAAAAAAGCTGTTCTTTTCCTCCTATTTTTTGCTTTTCTGTTGAATAGCGATTACGCCCAGATTAAACCTAATGTTGAATTTAGCCGGGCAGATTCCTTACGCGGAAATCTAACACCGTTAAGAACCTCCTACGATATTAATTTTTATCATCTGGATGTGAAAATCAACATTGATGATAAATTTATAAGCGGTTCAAATTTATTTCGTTTCACTGCAACTCAGGATTTCAGAAAATTACAGTTTGATCTTTTTGATAATCTGGAGATTGAAAAAGTAATTTACAAAGGGAAAAAGCTGGAATTTAAGAGAGAGTTTAACGCTGTATATTTAGAATTTCCCGCAGAAATTAAAAAAGGCAGTGTAGAAGAATTCACCGTTTTCTATTCCGGAACACCAACGATTGCCAAACGTGCTCCCTGGGATGGCGGTTTTGTATTCTCTAAAGATGAAAATGGAAAACCCTGGGTTGCGGTTGCTTGCCAGGGTTTTGGAGCCAGCTCGTGGTGGCCTACAAAAGATCATCAGGCAGACGAAGTGGATAGCATGATGATCAGCATCTCGGTTCCTCCAGGATTAACTGATGTAAGCAACGGCCGACTTGTTTCAAGCGAAAAAATGGATGATGGTTATACAAAGTTTAACTGGTTTGTTTCATACCCAATTAACAACTACACCGTTTCTGTAAACATTGCCGATTACGCACATTTCTCTGATACTTTTTCCGGCGAAAAGGGGAAGTTAGACTTGGATTATTATGTTTTAAAAGAGAATCTTGAAAAGGCTAAAAATCAGTTTAATGCAGATGTAAAACCAATGCTTTCGTGTTTCGAACATTGGTTCGGACCATACCCTTTCTACCGCGATGGTTATAAACTGGTGGAAACACCTTATTTAGGAATGGAGCATCAAAGTGCGGTTGCGTATGGAAACAATTATCAGAAAGGCTACCGTGGCCGGGATCTATCCGGTACGGGACTTGGTTTAACCTGGGATTATATTATCGTACATGAAAGCGGTCATGAATGGTTCGGCAACAATATCACATCAAAAGATATTGCAGATATGTGGATTCATGAAGGGTTTACTATGTATTCTGAAGGTTTGTTTGTTGAGTGCAAACAAGGGAAAGAGGATGGAATTAAATATATCAAAGGTGTTAGACAAAATATTGCGAATGACAAACCCATTATCGGTCCATACAATGTGAACACCGAAGGTTCTGGTGACATGTATTATAAAGGTGCGAATATGCTCCAAACAATTCGGGCTATTATAAATGATGATACAAAATGGCGTGAAATTTTACGTGGACTTAATGAAAAATTTGGTTTAAAAACCACAGATACGCATGAGGTAGAGAATTATATGATCCAAAAAACAGGAATTAATCTGCAACCTGTTTTTGATCAGTATTTAAGAACAACCAAAATTCCTCAATTACAATACAGTATTAAAAACGGTGTTTTAAAATACAAGTACAGTAACGTAATTGAAGATTTTACGATGCCGGTTGAAATTATTTCAGGAGATAAAAAAATACTTTTACATCCGGATACGAAAGAAAAAATCCTGAAAATCAATTCCACTGAAATTTCAATTGACCCGTCTTATTTTGTGATTCCAATAAATCAAAACTAATTGTATTTAATATGCAACGTTATGGCAAGGTTAGGCGTCTAATATAAAAACCAAGCTTAAACCTGTTGCAGAGTAATTGTTTGCAGCATAATTAAATCAATCTTATGAAAAAAATTACAGGAATTTTAACAATTGCAGCTCTTTTAGTTTATTCTACCGGCAGCATTCAGGCAAAAACTTTAGCTGAAATTAATAGCAGTAAAAAACTTGCTTCTACTCAGGATCGCCAGGTTTCTGGTTTTACCGGCATTTCTTCTTCCGGAAGTTATGATGTAAAAGTTATGATGGGCAATACCGAGAGTTTAAAATTAGAAGGTGATGAAGAGTTACTGAAAGAAATTGAAACTGTAGTAGAAGACGGGATTTTAAAGATCCGCACAAAAAAACATTCCAATAACTGGAATTGGAAAAAAGGCTGGGGTAAAGTTACTGTGTATGTTCATGCAAAATCTCTAAACAACATTACACTAAGCGGTTCCGGAAATATTCGGATTGACGGAACAGTAAAAGCTACAAAACTTACAAACGCGGTTAGCGGCTCCGGAAATATTTATTTAAACGCTAATGCGGATGAATATATCAGCAACATAAGTGGTTCAGGAGAAATTACTATCAGCGGAAACGCAAACAAGGCAATGATCAAAGTAAGCGGTTCGGGCAATTTTTCTGGCAAAAGCTTCAGCGCTGATATAGCAGATGTAAAAGTAAGCGGATCAGGCAATGTTCAGATCAAAGCAGATAAAACCTTAAATGCCGCAGTAAGCGGATCAGGAAATATTCGCTACAGTGGGAATCCACAGGTTTCTAAAACTAAAAGTGGATCAGGCAGTATTTCTAAAATGTAATTTATTTCAATTACGATACCAAAAGTGCCCGGTTTTGCCGGGCATTTTTAGTGTACATCTTTAAAATTTATTCCTTAAAACTCTACTCCTATCAGCCAGTAATTTTGCAGAAAAGTTAAATGCTGACTCGCTCTATCTAAGTTATTTCTTCCGGTTGTGTAAACATGGAACATTTTAGAATATCCACCTTCAAGGTTACCTTGCAAATAAATAGATCTGGTAATATTAAATTTTAATCCCGCATTTGCGGAAGCTGCCCAACCGGCAACGTTTAGTCTATTATTTTCGCCAACAGTAAATAATTTCACATCAGCTCGGGGCATAATAACTCCAGCGGCTAAACCTGTTGTTAAGCCAAGTTTTGAATATCCTTTCCCAAAAGATAATATGGGCTGATGCCTTTGGCCACCCAGCTTTATGTAATTAAATCCATCGGTATATTCCAGTGTCACAAAATCCGGATTTACGGTAATCAAATCTTCATTATAAACTCCTTCATATTGCCCGGTTGGAATTGCCGGATCAGAAACATTTGATTCTATGTAACCATTTATTCTAACCTGCTGAGGAATATCAACTACATATTTCATATGATCCCAACCAAACAAGATGCTGTATTTATCATTAAGCTTATATCCTATATGAATATTATACTGCAAACTTCCTTTTGAAGGTTGATTGTGCGCCTCAACATCACGTAAAGTAAAATCATATCCCGGTCCTTCAAAACGGATATCACTTTTACTATAGCTTTCCCAATTAAAACCTGATTGTATGTAGAATTTAGAGGGATTAGAAATTTGTGGTTTTAAAGAAGCAGGATTTCCCGAATAAAAATTTTCGAGAAAAGTGCTGTCTGAATATTTAGCTAAAGCTATATTAAAGAAGGCTAAAATTAAACTTGATAGAATAAAGAAAAACTTCAGTTTCATAATAATACAGACCGTTAAGTAGTAATTAAATCGAAGACTGATTTATGAACAAATTTACTAAATCAGAAAAATTTAATCACTCATATAAACACACATTTTTGTTATAAAATCGTCACAAAATATGCATGATCCACGTTAGCGATCTGAATTTAGTCTTTTAGAACCTGAAATATTATATCTCAAGGTGAAAGCCTGCTGATTATCGATAACACCTTCCAGAAAATGGTATGAGAAAATGAATTTGCCTTCAATATTTTTATAGCGGATTGGAGTATAGGTAAGGTCTGTACGGTTGTAAGTTTTTGCTGTATAGAATTTATCCCCATAAATTAAATGATGTCCTTCTCCATGATAAAAGGTAGTGCTAAGACCAAATCTTTTGTAATCAGCATCCATCTCAATTATAAATCCTTTTGGTGTTTGCCAGTCGCCAATACTTCGAGTTCGTTCAAAAGACATAATTCCGCCTACCGAAAAAGTTAAAGAATCCAAAAGGGTTCTATGGCTCAGGTCCACTCCTACTTTCAAATTTGCAGCTCCATTATCCTGAATGTGATCTCCGGGAATATCAATTCCTGGACCGGCATTGTGAAACATCATGGCGTAGTGCTCTGTAAAGAATAAACCTCTTTGATATTTGCCTGATAAACCAAATAAAAATGTTTCTCTGTCCAGATCTGTTTGGCGGCTGGTCCAGTCTATCCACAAAGTTTCTTTAAATTGATTTTTCTGATATTTTAACAGCATCCCTTCTACGTTTGGTCGGTAATAATTCAGAGTATCATTAAGAATTAAGCGTGGATAATTTGTCAATAGATTTTGTCTGGGAAAAGCGCCGATATAAAAATCCCATTGATCTTTTTGATATTGATAATAGATTACCGGATCAATTTTATTGGTAAATTTTGGAGATCCGAATTCATGCAAGGCATTAAATCCAATGCGGATCCGATGAACAGAATCCAGACGCAAACCAATTTCGGGAGAAAACCTGGTTCCGAATATGGTTTGAGAAAACCGATTAGAACGTGCATATTCACGGTTATCGGCAAAACCATGGATAGAAATGGCGCCTTCAACTTCCTGAGCTTTCAGATTAAGTAAAGAAATGAACAGAATTAATATTGTGAATATGTATTTCATGAATAATTTTTAATCTAATTAATTGTGACAGAAATCATCCGGCTGTTTCTTGATCCCGGAAATGGTTCCGTTCTGATAGAAAATATAAGTTTATAATCTCCCGGAAGAGATGGTGCCCGTATAATGGCATATGTATCAACCGTTTCGCCAGCCGGAATTATCAAATTATTAAAATTGCTTACAACTGGTTTGAATTCGTTGATCTTACCTTTCGACATAAAGCCAAACTCCAAAGTACACTTCCAGTTTTCATTATTATTTCCAAAACTAATGCTTTGATTGTATGGATTATGAATACTCAATTTTAATTTTCGCAATCCGGATGCTTTCCACAAATCCTCACCGGCTTCCGTTTCAATTTCTACTTTCTGAAAGATACGGGCTTTATCTATCCAGCGTCCATAAAAGGTCCCTTTAGAACTATTGATTGTATCTTCGGCAACATTTTTCCCGTGACTTTCCAGATTTACATAATACAATTTCTTGTTTTGCAGACTGTCTTCAAGAGGCCAGATATCAAATTGATTTTTACGGTAATAGCGACTATCGTAGGCAAAACCTTGCAGCGTTCTGTTGTAAAAATCATATTGCGAAGCTTCCTGAAATCCTCCTAAAATAATTACCGGAGAGTTTCCCGCATAAGATTTTATTTTTTTAGCCCACTCTTCAGCACCAAAATAATAAGCAACCTGCTT
>JBBRCI010000056.1:0-19028 GCA_038204935.1 Sphingobacteriales bacterium
AGTATATCGGCGGTTTGCCTGCGTATTATATTCCAGTCCTAAAACTACCTGATCTGAATTTATATAATCAACTGATTTATTTAACAAAGGTCCATCTGTAGAAGCACGATAACCTAAAATGGTATAGGCAGGAAGCTGATAATACCTTCCTGTATTAAAATTGAGACTTAATTTTTGTGTTAAATTATACGAAGCGGAAAACCTTGGTGATATTGTTTTCACAAGATCATTCATCTTCTCAGAATACGAATTTGCATCTGCTCTTAGTCCAAATGAAAGATTTAATTTTCCCTGATCAAATTGCCTGCTTAACTGGCTGAATAAACCATATTTTAAAAAACTAATTTCAGATTTATAAATATCAGAATTGAACGGCAATATATTTACTGTGTTGGTTTGATAATATGCAGTCTCTAATCCGGCACCAAAATTTAAACGATAATTTCCAAGACGATTGTAGTTTTCGAACCGAAGCTTGTTTTCTATTTCACGGGAAGTATAATCCAAAATCTGGGTTTTACTTTCATCATTGTCCTGAAATTTAACCGCAGAGTTATTTAAAAAATTTCTGCTCAAAACGATTGTCGAATATCCCTTATCCCGATAGTTTTTGAAGTTTGCTCCTACCGTATAATTATCCTGACTATTAACCGGAACGTTCTGTAAAATATATTGATTAAGTTCAGTTGGATCTGATCCAAAATTCAGTTTAAACCGATCAATTGCACCTAAACCAAGTATTGTCAGTTCGTTTTTAGGATTGAATTTGGTTTTGGTTTTAAACTGAAAGTCCTGATAAGAAGGCAAAAATGGCAAGCCTATTAATTTGAATAATCCTTGTAAATAGGAATACCGGTATGAAGACAAAAAGGTTGTATTCTTGGATATTGGACCTTCAAAAGTGGCAGCCAAATCGCTGGAGCCGGCAGTTAAGGACGCTCCAAACCGATCAGCCCTTCCATCCTTCTGCTTAAATTCAAAAACAGAGCTTAATGTGTTTCCCCGGCTCGCCGGAAAAGCGCCGGAGTAAAAATCAACCTCGCTAATAAAATCGACATTGATCAAACCAACCGGTCCGCCCGACGAGCCTTGTGTAGCAAAATGATTGATATTGGGAATTTCTACGCCATCAATATAAAACCTATTTTCATTAGGAGCGCCACCACGAATAATAATATCATTTCTGAAACTCACCGGCGCAGAAACTCCCGGCAACGATTGAATAACTTTAGAAATATCGCGGTTACCCCCAGGATTTCGCTTTATTTCTGCTGAGCCAATATTTCTTAAAGAAACCGGACTTTCAATGGGTTTGTAAAAAACCGGAAGATCAATTCTAACTTCGTTTAAAACTTCTGCATTTGTTTCTAAAGAAACATTCACAATACTCGGCTTTGAATTATTTACCTGAACATCAAAAGCGATAAATGATTTATAGCCCACGTACCTGAATTGAATATTATAGATACCCGGTTTTAAACTTTCAATGCTATAAAATCCCAGAGAATCTGTACTAACGCTAACTGTTTTATTTTGAATTTGAACAGTTACACCTTGCAAATATTCATTGGTTATGTCATCAGTAACCTGCCCTTTAATAATTCCTGTTTCCATTTGAGTGGATTGGGACTTCGCCTCAAAGCAAAGAAACAAAAGAATCAATAGTAAAAGCTTTTTCAGAATCTGCATAGGCTGTAAAAGTACTGCAAAAGATAAATCTCAGAAATCTGAAAGAATAATAAATATGCCTTTTTACCGGCGGGTGACTAAGTTTCGCGGTAGCGAGAAGATTTTAGTTTCCATAATTTCCACCAGGGAGTTGATGGTGAATCATGATGCTCATAATGATAGCCAAAAAAATAACAGCTAAAAAAGGCAAGCAAATGATTTTCCGGCTGACTTCGGGAAGAGTGTTTATTGGAATGATCTCCGTGATGCGGCAACCAGGTACCAAAATAAAACAATTGCAAGGTGCTTAACAGCGATGGCAAAACCCAAAAAAGTAGAAGGTTTGCTTCCGGGATCCAAAGTTTTAAAACATTGTAAATAATCGCCATCAAAACAATTTGCCACCAGGAAATATATTCTTTAATGAAATTAAAATACCATGTCAAAAAGTTACCCTCATGGTGATCAGGATCATTTTCTGTGTGTACAAAACGATGATGTTCGTGATGTTTGCTATTTAATTTGCTAAATGGGAATAAAGCATATAAAAGTGTGCAGGTTTGCCCGATGATAAAATTCAATTTTTTATTAGAAGAAATAGTTCCGTGCATGGCATCATGAGCCGTGATAAATAGACCTGTGTATAAATGCATCTGGACCAAAATCATCAGGTAAACCAGAGGATTATTGAATTTTAAATCCCAGTTCATTAAAAAGATGATACAAAAAGTCCATGCAGCAATAATTACTGCAGCAATAAATACGGCTATTTTTTGCTGACTTTTCATAAACTAAACTGAAAATAAAACAGATTAATAGGTTTCTAAAACCTCTTTCACCTTTTTCATCAACCACATTGGAGTTGATGTGGCTCCACAAATACCAACTTTATCTCCCGGGTTAAACATACTTAACTCTAATTCATCCGGCTTGGAAATAAAATAAGTATTCGGATTGTATTGGCGGCATACTTCGTAAAGTACTTTTCCATTAGATGATTTCCTCCCGGAAACAAAAATTATCCGATCAAAGGTTTTTACAAAGGTAGCCAGATCATCATAACGGTTAGAAACCTGGCGACAAATGGTATCATTTGCTTTTACTTCAAAACCCCGGTTAATTAATTCGTCTTTTATTTTATAAAACTTGTCGGTGCTTTTTGTGGTCTGGCTGTAAAGTGTAAATTTATTTGGTAAATCCACATCTTCCAGCTCGGCAATGTCCTGAAATACTAAAGCCTCATCATTCGTTTGTCCTTGCAGCCCAATAACTTCCGCATGGCCATGCTTTCCAAAAATTAAAATTTTCTCTTTGGCGTCATGCGAGTTTTTGATCCGGTTTTGCAATTTTAATACGACCGGACAAGAAGCATCTATTAAAGTAATATTGTTTTCTAAAGCAAGTCTGTAAGTTTCCGGAGCTTCGCCATGTGCTCTGATCAGCACTTTTTCATTACGCAAATCTTTTAATTCCTCATGAGAAATTATTTTTAAGCCTTTTAATTTTAAGCGTTCAACTTCTTCATCGTTGTGCACAATATCGCCCAAACAATATAAATAGCCGTCTTCAGTCAGAATTTCCTCGGCCATATCTATTGCATAAACTACCCCAAAGCAAAAGCCCGAATCGCGATCAATAGAAACCTGAAGGTTATAACTCATATCCTAAATTTTTTCCTGCCATGTAAACTAACAGGTTTGAAATCACAAAAATACAAAATTGTTTATCAGTAAGACCACAAATTAAGAACCAGAAAGAAAACCACCTGACAAATCAGCAAAGTATCGGCCGCCATGTTTTTCTTTTTAAACTGTCTGGCAAATAAAAACTGAAGCATAATAAAAGAAAAAATAAACCAGGCAATATAGTTCTGAAAAGGAATATTCAGTTCGTCCCATTGCCAATAATCAAATTTTATGGCTATTGGCTCAATTAAAATATCCAGTAACACCAGGAACAATGCGCCAATTAATGACCTGACGATATAACTTTTTATTTTAAAGCGCTTTACAACTGCACCCGTGCAGTAAATTAAAATTACCCAGTTCACACCAATTAACAAAGGCACTTCAGCTATTTTTAATCCCAAAGTATCTCCGTAATGATAAGAGCCAAATATCAAGCCGCTGGTAACGCCTAAAAGTTCAACAATAAAACCGGCAAAATAAGTTACAACTATAAATAACCAGAATTCTTTATTCCTATCGGGATGAGCAAAAATCAGCAACAGCATCATCAGCAATAGATGGAAAGGAACTAATTTAATAAACAAGGGATTTAATGATGGGATCAGGAATCCAATTAAACCAACAACATGAAATAAAACGATAAGTGTACTGCTTATTAATGGCTTATTGCTCTTCATGTATGTATGGTTCTTCCTTTCCAGGTAATGGTTTTTGTAAAGTGTTTTTGTATGGACAATACGGATAAAATCAGCAAAAAAATCATTTGAAAAGGATGCAATATCAAATTGATCCATGGGTTTTGCCCGGCAGAAAGTGAGATCATAATCCGGCTGAGCATAATCAAACCAATGGCAAAAAATAGTAATTGTAAACCTCCAAAATACCAGATGACAAACGGACCGGAGATTACCAATATAAGATAAAAAAGCAATCCGGCTACGTTGTTGTTAAATCCGGCCAGCAGATTTTTACTAAATCCGCTTAAGGCTTCATCTAAAGATTTGTACATCCGGCAATGTATAAAACCATTGGCAAGTAAAGCTTCACCTTTATAACCCAAACTTTTAAGCATTTTCATGATCTCAATATCTTCCACCACTTTATTTTTAACCAATTCATGCCATTGATTTTCAGCATAATCCTTTGCATTAAATAACATAAACTGACCACTCGCAGCCGCAAAAGAAGGGTTTTTTGAAAGTTTTACCAATCTTAATGGAAGCAGATTTAACAGCAAAAAATGCATTAATGGAACAATTAATCTTTCTCCCAGAGAACCCATAATCTGGTTGGTAAATAAACTCAGCAAAGTTAGATTCTGGATTTCCATCCGGTTAACCGAATTATTTATTAAACCGTCAGAAATAGTTTCATCCGCATCCACGAACATAAAATATTTGCCTTTCGCATTTTGCGCAAGCTGATAACAGGCATAATTTTTACCTAACCAACCTTTTGGAAGTTCCTTACTTTTTAAAACTTTAAAACGATCATCTTTTTTAGCAAAATTATCGCAAATATTATAGGTATCATCGTCAGAATGATCATCCAACACGATGACTTCATAATTTGAATAATTCTGCTGCTGTATTGACTTGAGTAAACCCAGAATGTTAGCTGATTCATTTCGGGCTGGAATTAGAATGGAAACCACTTGCTGATATTGCCTTATAGAATATGTGAGTTTTGGATTGGAAATGAAGTTAAACAGAGTAACTGTAAATCGTAATATCAGGAAAAAGAAAACTAGATAAAGCAATATCATATTAAGCCGTTAAGTCGGCTTGTTGCTGCCGCGAAGTTTCATAATGTTTATTAAAATTACTTTTGATTAGCTGCAAGCTTGTAAATTCGGTTCCTTCCCAATTTTGCAAATAGCAATAGGCAGAAGGTTTACGAAACTCAAAATAATCTATAAAAAGCGCCGCAAAGCAATATTGAAATTTCTTATTAGATGAATTAACCATGTTCATTAATCCCTTTTCAAATTTTATTTGCTGGGCATGATTGGAGTATAATTTGCCTTGCGGGAAAATCAAAACTAGATTTGCAGGGTCATTTAAAAGTCCTCCGGCATACTCAAGACTTTCTAAAATACTTCTTGAATTTTTCTTTACCGAAAACGAGCCCATATATTTCAAAAATTTAACTTTATGATAATTATCCTCGGTAATCATTACATGAAACTTCTTTTTAAAATAAATCCGGTTCAGCTGAAACATTAAAAAACCATCCCACCACGAAAAATGATTTGCAAGCAATAAAATTGACTTTTCAGAATCAAAATCAGATTTATTAAAGTCAAAAACTCTAAAATCTGTCCGGATGATTCTGCTGATATACCAGGAGAAAAAAGTGTAAATAAGTTTATTCTGCCGCGGCTTTAACATCTTAAAGGTAAATATAAAAATTTACGGCTTTTAAAAAATAGCCGGAAGTAAAGCTGAGTTTATTTAATAAGATCTGCTGTGATTTTGGCTGATAATAAAGCCAGTGGAATTCCACCTCCGGGATGTACGCTTCCACCGCAAAAATATAAGCCCTCTATTTTCGACGAAAAATTTGCATGTCGCAAAAAGGCGGCATAACGGTTATTAGAACTGGTTCCGTAAAGTGATCCCTGATAAGAGGAAGTTTTTGATTCTATGCTTCGCGGATCTAAAATATTCTCAGTTAAAATCAATTCAGAAATGTCTTCATTAAGGTTAGCCGATAATTTTTTAAGAATGTTGTTTTTTGCTTCCGCGATCAGTTCATCCCAGTTCTGACCTTGATTTGAAGGAACATTGATCATCACAAACCAATTTTCACAACCTGATGGCGCATCGGAAGAATTGTATTTCGAGCTGATATTCACATAAATTGTTGGATCCTGATAAATATTTTTCTCCTTCCAGATATGTTCGAATTCTGCCTTGTAATCTTCCGAGAAAAAAATATTGTGCAAATCAAGCTCTTTAAACTGTTTGTTAATTCCCCAATAAAAAATTAAAGCAGAGCTGCTTCGCTCCTGATTTAAAATTCCGGATGGTGCCAATTCTTGTTTCAATAATTTTTTATATGTGAACCACACATCCATATTAGAAATTACCAGATCAGACTTGTAAAATTCTCCTGTAGCTTGTATGCCTGTTACTTTTTTATTTGAGGAAATAATTTCTTCAACATTGCAGTTATACCGAAATTCTACACCCAGATCTATTGCTAATTTCAGTAATGAATTTGTGATGCTGATCATCCCGCCTTTAGGGAAATAGGCTCCGAAATTTTGTTCCAGATGCGGAATAATATTTAAAGTTGCAGGAGCTTGATATGGATCTGAACCATTATAAGTTGCATACCGGTTAAAAAGTCTGATCGTTTTGCTATCGCGAAATGTATTTGAATTTGCCTCATCCATTGTGCGGAACGGATCTATCTTCAAAAAGCGAAAAATTGATTTTAATGTTTCAAAATTCAAATAACTTTTGATCTTATGCAGCGATTTCTCCAGAAAAATATGATTGGTGATGTTGTAGATCGTTCCACTTTTTTTCAGAAAATTTAAAACTGAGCTGGATTTATCAGAAGTTTTGTTTTCAATTTCCTGAGCAAACTTATTTTGATCAGCCCAGGCAATAATCCGGGTTCCGTCCTCATAAAAATAGCGACAAACTTCTTCCAGCTTATCATATTTAAAATAGTCTTCAGGCTTTTTTTCCGCCAGCAAAAAGAGTTCATCAATATATTGGGGCATGGTAAATAAACTCGGACCTGCATCAAACCTAAATCCTCCATTTTCAATTTCAGACAGTTTGCCTCCAGCGTATCCATTAGCTTCAAACACCGTAACAGAATAACCTTTCAATTTCAACCTGATTGAAGCAGCTATGCCGGAAATTCCGGCTCCAATAACAATTGCGTGGGGCATGCCGTGAAAATAAAGTTTCTAAAAGGCACTACCTAATTATGAAAAAAATATTGCAAAAATTCGAGCAAAATAAAACGGCAAACCTTCCGATCTGCCGTTTTATAAAGTTTAGGTTGTAAATTATTTAGAAGGATGTTTTTTCATCCAGTGATCCACAGAATAGGGACCGGAACCTACCACCCAAAACAAAATCAATAGAAATAAAACCAATATCGAAAGCCAAAGTTCTGAATTCATTGGAGAAAAACCTTTGGAAATATTTACAAAGAAGACAGCGCCCAATAAAACAGGAATCTGAACAACAACTGCAAACCGGGTTAGCAATCCTAAAATTATCAGAACGCCACCAACCAAATGCGCAAATGCGACAATATGAGTTAATGACATGGCCAGCAAACCAGAAAAACTGTAAACGCTATTTTGAAGAAATAAAGATTTCAACGCATCTGTATCTGAAACAAACGCAATACCTTTTAACAAAATGATTATTCCAAGCACAATACGGATAACATCGAGCCATTTTGCGTGGTGATCGTCACCCCAATGCTCAATTTTTTCTACAGAATTCATAGGCTAACCTCCAGAATTTAACTAATTGGATATAATGAAGTTACCAAAATTTTATTGCAATCAGAATCTCCAAACCAATTATTTAACAAAGTTTTTCTACTTCAGCTCATCCAAAACTTTATACATTTTTTGCTTAAGTGCAGAACTGCTCCCCGAATAATTGTTAATAATTATTGAAAAAGCTAATGGCGTTCCCGATGACGAATCCTGAAATCCGGCGTAAGCCAAAACACCATTAATGCTACCGCTTTTCATTTTCATATTATTATATACAGGAAAACTATCAAAATAAGCCTTGAACCACGGCTCCTTTTTAGTAGATGCCAGAATTTGTGCAATTGCTAAAGTTGTAATGCGGTTTCCCGGAGAAAGACCGCTGCCATCAACAATATTTATAGCTTCCTTATCTATTCCCAATTTATTTTTCCAGAATTTCCGGATTTCCTCTGCTCCATTATCCGTAGTTATTTCTTTGCCGGATTTCCATGCTATGGTTTTAATCAAATGCTCGCCGTATAAATTGATACTTTTTTGATTGAACCAGTAAATTACCTGATCTAAATTTGGAGACGCATGTATTGAAATTAATTTATTACTTGCGGGAATAGCCAAATTATTTTTTTGAAGTTCTCTGGCTGTAATTACAGATTGTTCAACTGCAATTCCTGATTTTTCGAGTGTTTTTTGCAGGACAATTCCGAGCGTTTTTGCAGGATCGGGAACTGAAATGGAAATTTGCTTTTTCAAATCAATTCCATAAGTACCTCTCAAATAAATAAAATCGCTGAATGGAGACGAATAAGCGAACACATTATCTCCGCTTCCAATGGCTCCGGTTTTAACTTCATTAATTATTTTAACATCCGGAATTTCCACTTCATCAACTTCAATGCTAGTTAATCCGCCAACTTTATTTGATGGTATAAATTTAATATCAGTTTGGTTTTCTTGCCATGTTAATCCATTAGGCCCGGCTCCATAATAATTGCCTATGTCCTGCCAGATCCAGCCGTTGGGTAAAGTTTGTGTTCCAAATAAACTATCGTCAGCAATGATGTGACCCGTTATTTTTTTAATACCTGATTTTTCGATAGCTGATGTCCACTTCTTCAAAATTACATCTGCTTTAGTTTCATTATATCGCTCGCTTCCCAAAGTTGGGTCGCCCGCTCCTTTTATAATCAAATCGCCATTCAAAATTCCGTCTGAGGTAATTGAACCTGAATATCCCAAATTAGTTTCCCAGTTAAAATCACTTCCAAGCAGATGAAATGCAGTTGCAGAAGTGACCGTTTTTAGAGTTGAGGCCGGCGCTAATCCCACATTTCCATTTCTCGAGAAAATAACTTCTCCCGTATGGGAATTAATAACGGTAAGAGAACTGCTGGAATATTTTAACTGATCATCCTGCAAAAGACGCTCGAAGGCACTTTCAATAGATTTAGAGAGCGATTGCGCAAAAGAAGTTGTTGTTAAAAAGCAAAGAAAAAGTCCGGTTAATATTTTCATCCTAATGAATTAGTGGAAACAAAAAAGGTCCGTTTTCACGAACCCATTAATCTATCAAAATCTTTTTTATTTAAATTAATTTTTTGGACAAAAGATATTCAGCTATTTGCACTGCATTTGTAGCCGCACCTTTTCTCAAATTATCAGCAACAATCCATAGGTTTAAAGTTTTGTCCTGAGATTCATCGCGACGGATTCTGCCTACAAAAACTTCATCTTTTTCATGGGCATCCATCGGCATGGGATATTTCAGATTTGCCGGATCATCAATCACGATTATTCCTTCCTGCGCTTCCAGTAAACTTCTAACTTCAGCCAGATCAAAATCATTTTCGAACTCAATATTCACTGCCTCCGAATGTCCGCCCATTACCGGAATCCGAACAGTTGTTGCTGTTAACCGGATTGAATCATCACCCATAATCTTTTTGGTTTCCAGAATCATTTTCATTTCTTCCTTGGTATAACCATTATCCTGGAAAACATCAATCTGAGGAATCACATTCAGATCTATGGGATAAGCATAAGCCATCGGTCCTTTTAATCCTTTACGCTCATTCATCATCTGTTCGACCGCTTTAACACCCGTACCTGTTACCGACTGGTAGGTTGAAACAACTACCCGTTTAATTTTATATTTATCATGAAGTGGTTTTAAAACCACAACCATTTGTATAGTCGAACAATTTGGATTGGCAATAATTTTATCATCCGCAGATAAAGCCGAGGCATTCACTTCCGGAACAATTAACTTTTTGCTTGGGTCCATTCTCCATGCCGAAGAATTATCAATAACAGTGGTGCCAGCTTCGGCAAAACGTGGCGCATCTTCCAGAGAAGTGTTCCCTCCTGCCGAAAAAAGTGCGACATCCGGTTTCATGGCAATTGCTTCGTCCATCGTTCTAACGGTATAGCTCTTCCCCTGAAACTGAACCTGTTTACCCGCACTTTTTGCAGAAGCAACAGGAATTAATTCAGTAACCGGAAAATTTCTTTCGGCTAAAACTTTCAACATAACCGATCCTACTAAACCGGTTGCACCAACAACAGCAACTTTCATCTGTAATATTTGATTTTATAGGGGAACAATTGTGAGCATAAAATTGCCGCTTTTGTTTGCCCCGCAGTTAATATTCTTTTGTATTTTAATTAGATAATTGTTTGGCAAATATGAAGAAATGTTTACTCATTTTAATGATACTTAGCTGGTTTTCTGGCAATAGCCAAACAAAATTTTCCAATTCAGTAATCATCAATGAAATTTTTGCGGATCCAACTCCTGCAATAGGTTTACCCGAAATTGAATTTGTAGAACTTTATAATACCGGTTCACAAACAATTTATTTAAGAGACTGGCTTTACAGCGATGCGGTAACTACATACAAATTCACCTCAGATAGTATTGCGGCAGGCGAATACTTGATTATATGTCCGAAAACAAACATTGCAGATTTTGAAATTTACGGACGAGTTTTAGGAATTTCTCCCTGGCCTTCCTTAAACAATAGCGGAGATTTGCTAACGCTTAAAAATAATTCAGGAGAAATCATAAACCAGGTGAATTATTCCAGCGAATGGTATCTGGAAGCGGATAAAAAAGCTGGCGGATATTCTCTGGAGCTGATCGATCCTTTTGCAAAATGCAGCGGAAGTCTGAACTGGAAAGCAAGCATCGCTAATCCTGGCGGAAGTCCGGGCAAACAGAACTCAATATATCAGGCAAATACTCAGGAAACTGAATTCAAATTAATTGATGTTTTTCTAAATGATAGTTCAAGCCTGATAATCACTTATAACCGGTTTCCGGATAGTTTATCAGCGATTAATCCAGCTAATTATAGTCTGAACAATGGCATTGGGATTCCCGCATCAATAAATTTTATAGATCAGCGAAAGCTAAAACTAAGATTTACAAATGCTTTTAGCCGCGGTTTGAATTATTCACTTACTGTACAAAACGTTAGTGATTGTGCCGGAACATTGATCGATGCTAATTTTACTCATTCAGAATTTTTCATCCCAAAAGTGATAAGTAAAAGCAATATTCTTATCAATGAAATACTTTTTAATCCGCGTCCAGAGGGAGTTGATTTTGTTGAGATTTATAACAATTCAGAAAGTCTGTTAGACTTACAAGAACTTTATCTGGCGAATATTTCGAAAGACACAATTGCCAATAAAAAACAAATCAGCAATACTCAGCTATTGATAAATCCGCATCAATATTTGGTTTTAACCATCGATCCTGAAAACATAAAAAAGGAATATTTAACTGAAAGTGATGCATTTTTTGTAAAGATGGCTTCGCTGCCTGCTTTTAATGATGATAAAGGAACCGTTGTATTATTAAGTAAAAATAACGTGATTGATCGCTTTGATTATTCCGAGAAAATGCATTTTCAATTAATAAAGGATGCCGAAGGAATTTCTTTAGAGAGGTCTTCTTTCTCAAGAGAAAGCAATGAACCCGGAAACTTCCGCTCAGCAACAGCCAGCGCCAGATTTGCAACCCCGGGATATAAAAACTCTCAGGCAATAAATGAAATTGCTTTTGAGGATGAATTTAAACTCAGCTCCAAAACTTTCTCCCCCGATAATGATGGATTTGAAGATGAACTAGAAATTGCTTATCACTTCTCTAGTCCGGGATTTGTTGCAAATATTTCTATTTATAATGAGAAAGGGATTTTGGTAAAGAAGCTGCTGAATAATTTTACGCTTGCTTCAGAGGGAATTATTAACTGGAATGGCTTTGACGAAAATTCTAAAATATCCCCGGTAGGAATCTATTTAATTTATGCCGATTTTTTTGATGCAGAAGGCAAAAGCAAACGCTTCAGAAAAACCTGCGTGCTTGCCCAAAAGTTGAACTAAAAATATTAATACCCGCCTTTGCCAATACTCATTGAGCAAAATTTTTACCTTTGGTGCTTTAACCAATTATATATGCCAGAAACGATTTTAGTTATCGGCTCTAACGGGCAGATTGGCACCGAACTGGTGGCAGAACTGCGTGCTATTTACGGAGGCAGTCAGGTGATTGCCGGCGACATAAAAGAACCCGATTACGATACTTTAAATGCCGGTCCTTTTGAATTTGCGGATGTTTTAGATCAGCAAAATCTAAAAAATATATTTCAAAAATATAAACCAACACAGGTTTACCTATTAGCGGCCATGTTATCCGCCACAGGCGAAAAATATCCTAAAAAAGCTTGGGAATTAAATATGGACGGCTTGTTCAATGTGCTTGATTTTGCTATTGAATATAAGGTGAGTAAAGTTTACTGGCCAAGCTCTATAGCTGTTTTCGGTCCGCATTCTCCACAGTTTAATACACCGCAGTACTGCGTTATGGACCCCAATACGGTTTATGGCTTCAGTAAACTTGCAGGAGAGCGCTGGTGCGAATATTATTTTAATAAATATGGATTAGATATTCGTAGCATCCGTTACCCGGGATTAATTGGCTGGAAAGCTGCCCCCGGTGGAGGAACAACAGACTATGCGGTTCATATTTTTCATGAAGCCTTGCAAAAAGGAAGTTATGAAAGCTTTTTATCGGCGCAGACCGCTTTACCAATGATGTATATGAATGATGCCATCAGAGCAACCATTCAGTTGATGGACGCTCCGGCGAATCAATTAACTATCCGATCCAGTTATAACCTCGCGGGAATTAGTTTTACACCGGAAATATTAGCAAAAGAGATCATTAAGCATATTCCGGATTTTAGAATAAGTTATTCTGATAACGACCCGAGACAGATCATTGCAGACAGCTGGCCAAAATCAATTGATGATAGTCAGGCGCAAAAAGACTGGAACTGGAAAATTGAATATGATTTGGCAAAAATGACAGATGATATGCTGACGAACCTTAAAAATTCGCTAAAATCAGCAATTTAATTTTATAGAATTTATATTACGAAAATAAAAAACACAGCCTGAAATATGGGAAGAGCATTTGAATTCCGTAAAGAAAGAAAATTTAAGCGTTGGGCCAAAATGGCCGTTCAGTTTACCCGTTTGGGAAAAGAAATTGTAATGGCTGTTAAATCCGGCGGATCAAGTCCGGATACGAATTCGAGATTACGTACTGCCATGCAAAATGCGAAAGCGGTGAACATGCCGAAAGATCGTGTTGAGGCAGCTATAAAAAGAGCTACCAACAAAGACGAAAGCAATTACGAAGAGGTAGTTTATGAAGGTTACGCACAACACGGCGTTGCTATTTTGGTAGAAACCGCAACGGATAACACCAACAGAACGGTTGCCAATGTGCGCAGTTATTTTACAAAATGCGGCGGAAGTTTGGGCAAAACCGGAGCTTTAGATTTCATCTTCAACCGTAAATCTGTCTTCAGGTTTACTCCCGGAGAAATGGATCTGGAAGAACTGGAATTTGAATTAATTGATGCCGGTTTAGAAGATCTATATGTTGAAGAAGATGCCGAAGGAAACGATGTAGGTGTTATTCACACTTCTTTTGAAGATTTTGGGAAGATGCAAAAAGCATTAGAAGAAAATGGTTTGGAAGTGATCAGCGCACAGCTTGAAAGAGTGGCTATGTCAACAGCTGAAGTGAGTGAAGAACAATCTGTTGATGTTTTAAAGCTGATTGACAAGTTAGAAGAAGATGATGACGTGCAGGCGGTTTATCACAACATGGCCGAATAATATTTAAATTATGGGATTATTTACTTCCAGAAAGCAAAAGCAAGCCATTGAAATAAAATTTCAAAAGGATATGTTATTGATTAAAGTTGAGGGCGAAAAAGAAATCGCGTATCCCTTAACATGGCATCCAAAATTATTAAACGCCAGCGAAGAAGATCAGAAGGATTGGAAAATAAAAGATGATGGCAGTGGAATCCATTGGAACAAGCTGAACATCGATATTGAAATTTGACACAAAAGCCAGATAAATCTGGCTTTTGTGTTATATAGGTTTTATCTTTTATGAGAGAATAACCAGGGCAGCAATTCCGGTTCGGCGAAAGTCTGATCCCAACTATTATGATTCGCTTCCGGATACAAGGTAAATTTCACTTCATCTCCATATTTCTTCAGGGCATTCACAACTTTTTCGGAATTTATTGGCGGCACCACATCATCTTTCCCTCCGTGAAAAAACCAAATTGGAGTTTTTCTGTACTTTTTGGCATTCTCCGGATTATCTCCGCCACAAATTGAGAAAGCAGCGGCAAAGGTATTTTTCGTTCTTCTCAATATTTCTAAAGTTCCCATTCCACCCATAGATAAGCCGCCAACATAAAATCGGTCATCATCTACATAATCTTTCTTTTTAAAATCTTTGACAAATTTCAACAGCATTTCCATTGCTGCAGTAGGTTCACCGTTGGTGCGGAAATTAAAATCACGGCTGTTTCCATTAGGCACAACATCTACATTAGACCAATAACTATCGGCCGGACATTGTGGGAACAATATGATAGCGGGAAACTTATTTCTAACATCATCTTTCAGGAATAAATCACTCCCGTGAACCAATTGAGCTTCATTATTATCTCCCCGCTCTCCGGCGCCATGCAGCACCAAAATGACAGGATATTTTTTACTCTCGTCAAAGTTTTCAGGAAGTAAAATACGATAAGGCAAAGTATCTGTTTTGGTTATAAATTGTTTTCGCTGATAAGTGCTCATATCCTGCGCATTTGAAACAAAAGGCATTAGAATTATGCTAAATAATAACATCAAATTGTACTTCATAAATTTCATTTTATTTATTCCAGGTTATTTTGGCCATTTTAACATCTCTGGAATTTCCACCAATCATAATTTCAAAATCGCCCGGTTCCCAGTCGTATTTCAAATCGTAATTATAAAACTTCAAATCTTCAGGCTTTATTTCAAACGAAACAGTTTTTGATTCGCCCGCTTTTAGCATGATTTTCTGAAAACCTTTTAACTCTTTTACCGGTCTGGTTATACTGCCAACCAAATCGCGAATGTATAACTGAACAACTTCTTTACCGTCCACATTTGATGAGTTAGTTACATTGATTGTAGCTGTAAGACTTTGGTTTCCTTTCAGATTTGTATGATTCAACTTTACATCACCATAATTATACGTGCTATAACTTAAGCCAAATCCGAATGGATACAAAGGATCATTGGATACATCAATATAGTTTGACCGAAATTTCTGGAACCATTTTCCCTCAGGTAACGGACGGCCCGTATTTTTGTGGTTATAATAAATAGGAATCTGACCAACATTTTGAGGGAAGGTAGCACTCAATTTCCCGGAAGGATTTACATTCCCAAAAACCACATCTGCAATTGCGTCGCCTGCTTCTGTTCCTGCAAACCAAGTGTTTAATATTGCAGGGACATTTTCATTTTCCCAGGTTAAAACTAATGGACGGCCGGTAAACAATACTAATACAACAGGTTTTCCGGTTGCAAGCAAAGCCTTTAATAAATCCTGCTGAACCTGCGGAATTCCCAAATCTGTTCGACTCGCAGATTCTCCGCTAAACTCTGCCGATTCGCCCAAAGCGGCAACTATCACATCTGCTTTGTTAGCAACATCTACAGCTTCTTTAATAATCGCTTCTTTTGTTCTGTTGTCGCGGGCAATAGTTTTACCAAACATAGTTGCTCTTTCCTGCAACAAACTATCTTGAGTAAGATTAGATCCTTTTGCGTAAATAAGTTTAGCCTTATCGCCCAAAGCATTTTTAAAACCAGCCAAAACAGAAATCGGAGTTGCTAAATCTGTTGCCACACTCCAGGTTCCCGGCATGTTTTCTTTTGCATCAGCAAGCGGACCAATTAGAGCAATAGTGCCACTCTTTTTTAGAGGAAGTACATTATTCTGACTTCCTTTCATCATAGAATTTTTTAACAGCACAAAACTTTGAGCCGCTGTTTCACGGGCAATTTTTCTGTTCTCGGAAGTAAAAACTTCCGTTTTCGCTCTTTCAAGGTTGCAATATTTATAAGGATCATCAAACAAACCTAATTTGTATTTAGCTTCTAAAACCCGTCTGCAAGCCTGGTCTATTTGCGCCTGACTAACCAAACCTGCTTTCATAGATTTTTCGAGCGTAGTTAGTAAACCTTCGCCTACCATATCCATATCAATACCTGCACGTAAAGCCCGGGCAGAAACAGTTTGCAAATCACCAATTCCGTGATCAACCATT
This sequence comes from Sphingobacteriales bacterium, assembly GCA_038204935.1. GTDB lineage: Bacteria > Bacteroidota > Bacteroidia > Sphingobacteriales > Sphingobacteriaceae > Daejeonella. Next base: position 16,521 of record JBBRCI010000056.1, read on the forward strand.
TCATTAATACCGGTATAGTCCGTAACTACAAACCCGTCAAATCCCCATTGTTTACGCAAAACATCTGTCATTAGCCATTTATTTGCCGTTGCTGGGATGCCGTCGACTTCGTTAAAAGATGCCATTACACTACCAACTCCTGCATCAACGGCAGCTTTGTAAGGCGGGAAATACTCATTATACATCCGCAAATGACTCATATCTGTTGTGTTGTAATCCCTTCCTGCTTCGGCAGCGCCATACAATGCAAAGTGCTTTACACAGGCCATAATGGTGTTATCCTTTGTTAAATCTGTTCCCTGATAACCGTTAACCATTGCTTTAGCAATTTGAGAACCCAAATACGGATCTTCGCCGGAGCCTTCAGAAATTCTTCCCCAGCGTGGATCACGGGCAATATCAACCATCGGACTGAATGTCCAGTTAATTCCGTCTGCACTTGCTTCTACTGCCGCAATACGTGCACTATTTTGGATTAAAGGCATATCCCATGTACATGATAATCCCAAGGGAATTGGAAATGTTGTTTGATAGCCGTGGATAACATCCATTCCGAAAATCATCGGAATTTTCAGCCTGCTTTCTTCTACCGCAATTTTCTGAACGTTTCGGATTTTTTCAACTCCCTTAATATTAAAGAGTCCGCCAACTTTTCCTTCTTTAATTTTTTTACCGATGTCAGAGCTCGAAGCCTGACCCGTAGTAATATCGCCGGCACCGGGCAAATTCAACTGACCCAACTTTTCATCGAGAGTCATTTTTTTCATCAGTGCATCTATGAAAGTATTCATTTTAGCATCTTTATTCTGGGCGAATAATGATGGCGAGGTGCCAATGCTAACTATAAGTAGTAGTGCGGAAATTATTTTCATTTTCAACATAATTTAAATTTCTGTTTTATAAACTTTATATCTAATCAACCTTAATCACTTTTGAGCTTTGCGAAACACCATTTTCATTGAATGATTCAACAGAAAAATAATACACCTGGTCTGTTCCTAAACTTTTTAATAAAAGCTCATTCTTATCATAAACCATCCATGAATTATATAATTTATCTGGGGCAATTCCCCAAAGTACATTATAACCCTGAGCATTTTTTTGGGCTTCCCAGCTTATCATGGCATCTCTGCGATCTTTTAATCTATTAACTTTTAAACTGCTAACGCGATCAGGACTTTTTCCTTCCCCTTTTCCAAAAACACGCAAGCCTGAAATTGCGAGATTGGGAGTTGGAACGTGAATGTTTTTATAACGAACGTATCTTACCTTTTGTGGAATCCCCAGTTCTACATAATCATTCGGGGTGTCTTTATAACTGTTTGCACGATCAACCAATGTGCTCCAGTTTTTAGCATCCACAGATCCTTCTATCAGATATCTGTGATAAAGTCCCGGAATTTTGCCGTATAGATTTGATTTATAATCATGGTAATTTAACTGAATGGCATAAACCTGCTCAGGTTTTAAAAGATCAATTTCAAGCCACTGTTTGTCTCCGGCATTATCAGCAACCCAAAATGTTTTCACATTTTCATCAGTCACATTTTGCGGAGAAAATTGATCTAATTGAGAAGAAGATTTAACTGGTTTTTTATAAGATAAAAGCATCCAGCCTGCAAACTTTCCTTCTTTTCCGGTTACCGCCGGAGCATAATGCGGATAATCTCCAAAAGCGGTGTTTGAATACATCAGTCCATCCTGATCAAAGAAAGTTGGATACATGCTAATCCGTCGCTCCCAGTTTACATTTACCGAAACTGCCATGGAGGCAAAGTGCCAGTATTGATTGCCCGGACCAATAACCGTACTTCCGTGGCCGGCACCATTCATAAAACCACCCGGTTTATATGAAAATGGATTATTAGGCATGTATTTAAATGGCCCTAAAGGCGAATCACTTATATAAGCTCCATCTCCGTAAACATTAAATTCTGTCCCGGGAGCTGCATATTGCAAATAATATTTATTGTTGTGTTTGGTCATCCAGGGCCCTTCCATGTATCCGCCCAAAACAGTATCCATGTGATTTTCGCCAAAGCGCTCCCATCCATGTTTATCCATGTGCAGATTAAACAATTCGTAAGTTTTCTCTGAAGGCCGGAATCTCAAATTTTTATCAAGAGATTTTGCACGAATTGGATATGTATTTGAAGATCCCCAATACATGTAAGCTTTGCCATCATCATCGATAAACAGATCCGGATCCTGAAGATCATTTAATATAGCTGGCACTGCTTTCCAATCTCCTTTCTTCGGATTATCCGTAAATAAAATACTCATAGATCCGGAAGGATTTCCGGTTACGTACAAAACTGAATCTTTATAATTATGTGCGGCTGGCGCATTTGAGCCTTCGAAATACCACTTTTCCGGAGTGATGAAATCCCATGAATTTAAGTCTGTAGAATGCCAGTATCCCATAGAACGAGTTACGAACATATAATATTCGCCTCTGAATTGTACTACGGCAGGATCAGCCCCCGAGCGATATGAAATATCATTATG
>JBBRCI010000057.1:0-18932 GCA_038204935.1 Sphingobacteriales bacterium
CTCTTCGTGAATAAAGTCAAATGCACTTTTGCCGATAAATTCCTCCGGATTAATTCCCAGAATGGGTATGGAAGTAGGGCTTACGTAAGTATAAATCCCTTCCTGATTTAGAATTCCTACCAGATCACCTCCATCCTGAACCAGGCTTTCGAACCTTTTTTCGCTTACATTCTGGCTTTGCTCCAATAAAACAGCTGAAGTAACATCTTTAACAGAATGGATAATGTGTAAAATAGTTCCCTGCTCATCGAGGATGGGTGTGTTAATGACTTCCCAATAGCTGATTTCAAATTCGTTTTTTCCGGGATTAAAGATGTCATAACGCAGAGGTGCCATGGCATCCTCCTGCTTAGTTGCCAAAATTCTTATTAAAGATTCTCTCAGATTGTCAGATCCCCTTCCGGCAGCATCATCAGGATTATCGGGAAAAGCATCAAAAAAAGCCTTGCCGCACAATTTCTCTCTTGATCTCATAGCTCTGCACAGATAAGTATCCGTCATATCCAGAATTCTGAAGGCCGGAGCAAGAGGTTCGATAATCAAATATAAACCAGGGAAAGCCCGGAAAGTAGCAACATTAAATTCAAACTCCATTATTTACTGATTTTCCTCCAAGACCTATCAATTAGACCCTTCTACTTCATCTTAATCCCAGCATTTGTACTTCAGAATCCTGAAATTGTTTTTCAAAATAACTGCCAGCCAAAAACAGTAATTATACGATATTATAATTGAAATGTTAGCTCATCAATAATGACCTTCGCAGCTCAAACGATCAATTGTGACAATTTTAGGCGTACCGCAAAATTATGCGCCAGGCCATTAAAATTCTGTAAAGCAGTTTATCTTTCAACTGTAGTAGAAATAACTACAATTGTTCAGAAATTAATTGTTGATCAACCCTTACAATATCTATTTAGCATATTGTTATTATCTTGTAAATGAGTTTTAAAATGTCCGGATATTCCACTAGCGTTGCTGATAGTTTCAAGAAACCGGACCAATATTATAAAATATGGCAAAAACTAATATAAAATACTTGTCTCCCGTCCAATCTGAAGAACTCATCAACATTCTAAAAGTTCGTTTTGAGAAAAATAAAAACCGGCACCCAAATTTAGAGTGGGATGAAGTGCAATCCAGGCTGGAAGCTAATCCGGATAAACTCTGGTCTTTAAACGAAATGGAAAATACCGGCGGCGACCCGGATGTTATCGGATTAGATAAAACTTCCGGCGAATATCAGTTTTATGATTGTTCGGCGGAAAGTCCGAAAGGCCGACGGAGTTTATGTTACGACCGTGATGCCTGGGAATCTAGGAAAGAATATAAACCGGAAAACAACGCGTTAGATATGGCTGCGGCTATGGGAATTGAGATTTTAACAGAAGAACAGTATCGGGAATTACAGAAACTGGGCAAATTTGATTTGAAAACATCGAGCTGGGTAAAAACACCGGATGACATCAGAAAACTTGGCGGCGCTCTCTTTTGTGATCGTCGTTACGACACGGTTTTTTTATATCACAACGGTGCCGAATCATATTATGCAGCCAGAGGATTTCGAGGTTCGCTAAGAGTTTAAAACTTCAATGAAATTTATTTCTGATTCCATTCATAATCCTATTGCTGTACCTCTCTAGGCTCAACTCCTGAAACCGGTAGCAGAACCTGCAGCTTTTATTCTTTCATGTATTTCTGATGTGGAAATGGATTACAAATAAGATGCTGAAACAAGTTCAGCATAACATGATGTAAATAAAATACCGTCTCAAAACTTGCTTGAGACGGTATTAACTTAGTTAAAAATTATTTTGAGCTCAATTTGGGCTTGTAAGTGAGTAATTCAGACCAGCGCATCTGCACTGCATCAGAATAATCTTTCAACCAGGTATCAAAAGATCCGGCACCATTAACTGCATTATATCTATCCGCCATTGGTTTACGATAGTCGCTAGCTAATTCTTTTAAACCGTTTCTTAAACGTGTTACAGTAATATAACCGGGCTCTCCCGAAAAGGCTGAGGAATAAACTGCTACAGATTCTTTGTCGGCTTCCCATACTTTTTTAAGTCTCTTAATGAGGTCTATTACATTAACGACCTTACCAGGCTTTGCAGTCATATGATTGATAACAATCTTGTCTGCATAATCAGTAAGCTCTACAGTTCCTAAATCGGCCTGAAAATCATAATAAGCACTTTGACTCTGGTCTTTGGTAAGTGGCAATACATTTTTTTCCCAATCAGTTGTGTGTTCTGCACTAATGTCGCCACGGCTATCTAAAACTTCCCAACTACTAGGACCTTCTGTAATCATGTATCCACCGGCATCCGGACCAGATTCAATACTCCATACCCGCCACTTTACATCACCTGTGTGATATTTCTGAGCATGGTTAGCAAGTGCTTTTTCAAATTCGGAGGCTTTGTCATTTTTAGCAAATAAACGGTTGGAGGTAAGAACTGTTTTTGTCTGGCCTATTCCTAATAAAGGAATAAGTAGAAGCACTAATAAATACTTTCTCATTTTTAATTTTTTTTAAGATGATGAAAACATTAGCATACTTTTATTTAGTGGGTGAAAATTCAATAGATAATATTATTGGGCGGTGAAAGTCCTGAATATTTCATATTTCTTATTTATTATCTGACTTTGAAAGGCTTTGTCCTTCAGCGGATACTATTGCTGATAGCGAAAGCAGCAGATTGTTCCACTAGTTTTAGAGTGATTCACTCAGCCTGCAGCCAGCTCTATAATATAGATACCTTCAAATCAGCTATTTAAATATAGCTAACTCACCGAAATCATCCTATCACATACCGTGTACAGTTTTACTAATCTGGCAATCAAAAAAATCACAGATCAGGCACACAAATATTCCCTAAACAATACAAATGTTTTAAAGAGCGAGAAATCCGCTTCTATTTCAAACCAGAAGGTACAATTATTGAAACCCTTTTTTATCCACGAAACCTTTTGCCAGTTTTTTCCACTGAAATTTAGAAAAACCCAAAACCGCCGATATTGAAATTAAGGCATTACGAATAGCATCTAAAGGACTATCCTGATTTGTATTGGAAACTTCATTGCGGCCATGCACTTCGCCGGTCACTTCGTGATTATGGAGAGAGACTACAAATGTACTGGTGGCCTCATCTTTAAAGAAATGAGCAGTCTGACCTTTATTGTCTTTTGGATTTCGGGCTGGCCGTACACGCATGGAAAGTTCTTCGTCTTGCTCAGTTTTATCACTATTCTCTTCAATCTCTTCCACCCTAACCCAGTCGTAACCGTCGCCGGCATCTGTTCCCGGAGCCGCAGGCAAATCTATTTTAAAATGATCTCCCTTTTTTGCCGGTCGGTTAACCGGATCTCCATTTCCATCGGTTAATGTAAATTTAGCCGATCCTACACCACTTAAGTCATGCCAATTAGAAACATCAAGTAATCGCTTTTTGGCTATTTCAAAAAAAACTTTTGCTTCCTTTTCTGAAGCAAAAGAGGTTGTCTCTATGGTATCTGACTTTCCTCCTTTTTTCTGATCAGGTATTTCGTTATTTTCCGATTCAATTTTGCTCATATCCATTAAATTGAGTCCATTAAAATGGTTTCTAATTTTTAATGACAAATTTCAAATACGAAAGTTTTAAGAATTTATACTTGTTTTTAAAAAAGCCTTAAATTAAAAAAACCCTTTTCCAATTTTCGGAAAAGGGTTTTAGACTATTTAATAAAAAATTATTATTTGTTAGGCCAGTTAGACCAAATACTGCAATGACCGCCATTATCTGTTTTACCAATTTCAGTCTGAACACCTGAGTATGCGGCATTCATTACTGCTCTTGGAGAGAAATGCAATTTACCATTTCCTGTTCTGAAAGCTGTACCAAAATGCGCCTGGCTTAATCCATGCCCGCTTTCATGCAAGGCAACAGTTTCCACATCGTAAGTTGAACCATCTCTCCACAAAAATGCGTCGTTATAATAAATTTCCCGGAAAGCAACATCATATTTTTTATCGTTATTGGTATCAACCGGGTTACCATTTGCATCTGTAAATACTAATGTGAATGTAACACCCAGAATAAAACTGCCACCATTAGGTGCAAGGTTATCAAAAAATGCTTTTGGCAACCAACCGGCATGGTTTACATCAGCTACATAATCAAAGCTGCCCGGATAGCCAAGAGCCTTCGCAATAAATCCGGTTTGAATGGTGGGGTTGTACGTAACTTTTGTCATACCTAAATTAGAGCATGAAACTCCGTCCCAGGTACGCATAGCTCTGTCAATAGCCGCTTCCGAGACTCCAACCGCCATATCTAAAGAAGGACGATTTTTGTCTACATAATAGGATACGTTATCTGTTCCGTCCAAACTTGTGCCGGGAGCAAAATCCCCTCCTAATTTCTTTGATCCTTTGTTATCAAAGTAAACCGTCCGGCCCATTTCATCACCTTCTCCGGAAGTAAGGTATTCTGCAGAATAAACTGCGACGTAATTACCAATGCTATTGGCTACAGGCTTGACTGCTCCATCAAGGCTCATTAATAATTGTGATTTTGCGCTTTGCTGAAGTGAGGAGTTATCAAGTGCCATATCTTTATTAGCAACAGGACTCTCTTTACATGTAATTAGCATGGTAGAGCAAAACAATAATGCAGAAAGTTTTAAAATTTTCATAAGTGATCAATTAGGTTTAAAAATTAATTTGGTGATTAATAAAAAAAGAAATTCTAATTGGGCAGCTGAACGGAGTGTACCGGAATTTGATTTTTGTATCCGGCAGAACAAAGGTTAAGTATCTTATAAACAAATTGCACAAATAGATTTACATTTTCAAACTTTGAAAAAGATTTAGTTAAAATTATAATTCAGATATTATCAATATGATTAGTGTTTAAAACCAAACAAACAATTCGCCAGTAAGCACTAATTTACTGGCTTTTCCTACCTGTGCCGATTCTGTTGTTCACGATATAGCAGCAAATACCCCCGCAAATTGGAGAATTTATTATTCCCGGAACAAAATATTCTGATAAGAAACGGTGGACTGCACTGTAATTTATATTTGCTGTAATTATTTTTTTATGAAATAAAAACATGTTAGAATTAAAAACAGGAACCCTTTTATATCTTTGGTCGTTATAACATATATTAGAAAATTACCTCTACCTAAGGCCCAATTGGACTAACATAAATGAATTTTAAGTTATTAATTAAAAAATATTATCCGGCACTATTAGTTTTCATCATACTTCTGGCCTTTACTATGATGGCTTATCAAAGTGCCCGTTCAGCAAGCTATGCCAGAAGATCTAAAATTTTTGATTCTCGCGTACAGCGGGTTACAGAAGATCTGAAGAACCGGATGACGGATTATATTCAGATTCTGAAAGGTTGCCGGAGTTTGTTTTATGCTTCAGATACTGTAACAGCAAAAGATTGGAGAATCTATACTGAGAATTTAAAAGTTTCTGATAATTATCCCGGTATACAAGCCATAGCCTATGCTCCTTATATTAGTCGGAAATCATATTTGGCTTTTGAAAAGAATTTTCAGGTAAAAAGACCGGATTTTAAGATCAAATCAAATTTTAAAAGCAAATTCCTAGCGCCTGTTTTATATATAGAACCTTTCAATAACCGAAATTATCGTGCATTTGGATTTGACCTTTACAGTGATACTACTCGACGAAAGGCTATTGAGCGGACCATTTCTACTGGCGAAGCATCTTTAACCGGGAAAATTACATTAGTTCAAGAATCATATGAAGATTTGCAGCCTGGATTTCTAATATTTCTTCCCGTATATAAAAATCCCGATAGTTTACAAACGCCGGAAAGCCGCAGGAGAAATATAAGAGGTGTTATTGCTAATGTTTTTAGGGCTCGTGATTTAATGACCGTACTTTTTAAACGGTATACCGAATTAAATATTGAAGTTTTTGAGGGAAATCAAAACAATCCCGACAAACTTCTCTATGATTCGAGAATGTATGGAAAAGCACCGTTTTTGAAAAATGATGGAAGTTTAATTTTTAAAACAGATAAAACAGTAACCATTGCCGGAATTCCATGGACCATACATATTGAATCTAATCAACAATTTGGATCCATTTTAGAAAGACAACAACCGGGATTAATATTATTATTTGGTATTTCCATTAGTATTCTTTTTTCTATACTAACTTTCAACATCATCAAAAGAAAAGGAGAAATTGCAGATGAACTTTTGTTAAGTAAATCGCTGGAAAGCAAAAAAGATGAGTTTATTGGTATCGCAAGTCATGAGTTAAAAACACCTCTGACAAGCATAAAAGCATTTATGCAGCTTCTGGAAAAATCAGATCTGAATGAGCGGGACCGTAACTTTATTAAAAAAGCAAACTCGAATGTTAATAAATTAAGCTATTTAATTGGTGATCTTCTGGATGTTTCTAAAGTTCAGGCCGGGCGTTTACAATTAAACGTTGAACCATTCTGCCTTTCGGCGATGATTGATGAAAGCATCGAGAATGTACAGCATATGTATAGCAGTCATCAGATTATTAAAAACAACGAAATTCCGATGTTAAAAGTTCCCGGAGATATGCTCAGACTGGAGCAAACCATGACCAATCTGCTGGTTAATGCCATAAAATATTCACCGGGACAGCCTTCCATTTTCGTTTCTGCTGTAAAACTGAAAAACGAAATCCGCATTGATGTGACAGATAAAGGTTTGGGAATCTCAAAAGAAAACCAGGAAAAAATATTCGATCGTTTTTTCCGTGCAGAAGAACTTTCTCCGGTTATTTCCGGTCTGGGAATGGGATTATATATCTCTACAGAAATTATAAAGCAGCATAACGGCCGCATGAGTGTAAAAAGCACGCTGGGTAAAGGATCTACTTTTAGTTTCACACTTCCGCTTACAGAAAAGAGCAGATAGTTTTGTAACCTTTTTGCGGTTTAACTCATATAAGTAACATGCACTCAACCTGCATCATTCTCTACATCAGTTGAATATGAAATTAACTTTACCAGAAATTCCAAGCCAGCTAAACTGGTTATTATCACCCAGACTTTTCTCCATACATTGCCTAAAAAAACAAGCTGATTCTTATAACGAACATGCACGTTTTTACTTTGGTAAAGCAAATTTTTACAAGGGTGTAAAGGAAAGAGAATACCTGGAGCTGCTTTGCAAGGCCAATTGCTACCAGCGTGCAGAACGACGGATTTACAATCTGATCAAAAAATATAAATCGAAAAATAAAGACAATAGCTAAATCCGGTCTATCGAATCACGGTTAAATGTTTTGCTTTCGCGATATTGACTTGGCGTGTTTCCGGTAAGCTTTTTAAATTGTGCGGATAAATGCGCACTGCTGCTATAACCCAACTTATACGCAATTTCATTCAGATTTAATTCTCCATATTCAATCAGCTCTTTTACCTTCTCAACCTTTTGCTGGATGATGAATTTTTCAATCGTAATATCTTCGGTTTCCGAAAACAAATTACTCAGATAGGAATAATCCTTATCCAACTTTCCGGAGATCAAATCAGAAAAATTAATCTGCATTTCTGATGAATCAGAATGATGAACCTGCTGTATGATTATAGTTTTTATCTGATCAGCAATTTGGTGCCGAATCTCATCTATCAGCTCAAAACCAACCAGTTTTAATGCAGATCTTATTTTAGAAAGGCCGGTTTCATCCGGCTCTTCCGCAATTTCAACTTTACCCAATACGGCTTGTTTTACAGTAAAACCCAATTGAGTTAACTGCTGATCGACCACCATCAGGCAGCGGTCGCAAACCATATTTTTTATTCTAAGAATCATATTTACAGTTCTGAAGCCTTATAGCCAGCTTTATTTAAAGTAGCTACAATTTCATCCGCAGAAATGTTTTCTGCCTGAACAGTTAATATTTTATCCGGATTAGTAGTGTCAACTTTCCAGTTTTCAATCCGATCTTCTTTATTTAAAAAAGGAGTTACCGCCGCAACGCAGCTACCACAGTTTATTGATGTTTTAAATTTATATTCCATTTTATTTATTTTTAGTATTTAGTATTTAGTATTTAGTTTGAACAACGCCGACTCATTTTGTTTGAATGCCGTATTTATTTTCAAATCAATTCTTAATTCTAATATTAGTATCTAGTATCTAGTATCTAGTTTCTAGTTTCTAGTTTCTAGTTTGAACAACGCCGACTCATTTTGTTTGAATCCCGTATTCATTTTCAAATCAATTTTTAATTCTTAATTCTTAATTCTAATATCTCAAGTCTCAAATCTCAATTCTAACCTCTCTCTCCTTAAAGTTTTTGCCATTTCAATCTTAAACTGTTTGAAACAACTGAAACAGAACTTAAAGCCATTGCTGCTCCGGCTATCATAGGGTTTAATAAAAATCCGGTGAAAGGAAATAATAATCCTGCGGCAATCGGTATCCCGATAAGGTTGTAAATAAATGCCCAGAATAAATTCTGCCGGATGGTTTTTACAATTTGCTTTGAAAGTTTCAGTGCTTTCGGGATTTTATTCAGATCAGAGGATATCAATGTCATTTTAGCCACGTCCATGGCAATATCAGAACCTTTGCCCATAGCTATAGAAACATTGGCCTGCGCCAGCGCCTGACTGTCATTAATTCCATCGCCAACCATGGCCACAATTTTACCCTCATCCTGCAGCTTTTTAATGAAATCAAATTTATCTGAAGGCATTACTTCTGCTTTAAATAAACTCACATTTACTTGTTTTGCCACAGCAGAAGTAGTTTTCTGGCTGTCGCCCGAAAGCATATAAACTTCTAAATCTAATTTTTGAAGTTGCTTAATTGCCTCACGGGATGTTTCTTTAATCTGATCTGCAATAGCGTAAATCGAGATAAGCTTTTTAGAAGAACTGAAATAAATTACCGTTTTGGCATTTTCCTGAAATTCCTTAATTTTAAGCTTCAGATCTTCAGGAACATCAATCTTATTTTCTTCCAATAATCTATCATTACCAACAAAATATTTTTCACCTTCAAATATCGCGGAAGCTCCGCGTCCGGTAATACTTTCGAAATCCGAGACTTTGCTGGCTCTTATATCTTTTTCCTTAAGTTTTAGTCCTACTGCATCTGCAAGCGGATGTTCAGAACTGGTTTCTATACCTAGCAATATCCCATTCAGATCATCAGAATTATCAACTTCTATAATATCTGTAACAACCGGTTTTCCTACCGTGATGGTTCCCGTTTTATCCAAAACAATAGTATCTACTTTATAAGCAGATTCAAGGCTTTCTGCATCTTTAATTAAAATTCCATTCTCCGCACCTTTACCAACCCCTACAATTATTGCTGTTGGAGTGGCCAAACCCAGGGCACACGGACAAGCAATTACCAAAACGGTAACCATGGCCAATAATCCGTGTGTAAATCCATCCGGACCACCGAAAACAAGCCATGCCACCAAACTCAATATGGAGATAAGGATAACCACAGGAACAAATATTCCGGCTATTTTATCAACCAGACGTTGTACCGGAGCTTTAGAGCCCTGGGCATCTCTTACCATTTGAATAATATTGGCAAGCATGGTTTCGGAACCTACTTTTTCTGCTTTAAACTTAAAACTGCCTTTCTGGTTTATGGTACCGGCAAAAACCTTCATTCCTTTTTCTTTCTCTACAGGAACCGGTTCACCACTAATCATGCTTTCATCTACAAAAGAATTCCCTTCATAAACTTCACCGTCAACCGGGATTTTTTCTCCGGAACGAACCAAAATCTGGTCGCCGGGATTCACATCTTTTATAAGTGTTTCAATTTCCTGATCGCCTTTAATTATTCGTACCGATTTGGGCTGCAAACCAATTAACTTTTTTATAGCCGATGACGCGTTGGATTTTGCCCGCTCTTCGAGCATTTTGCCAAGCATGATAAAAACAATTACTACCGATGCCGCTTCAAAATAAACATGAGGTTCTACACCTCTGCTAGTCCAGAATTCCGGATAAACCGTATTAAAAACACTGAATAACCAGGCAATTCCGGTACTTAAAGCCACAAGTGTATCCATATTGGCTTTGCCCATTTTGGCTTGCTTGCCTGCATTTATAAAAAAACTGTTCCCGAAATAAAAAACTACCGGAGTAGATAAAACCAGCATGATCCAGTTTGCATAAGGAATATTCATAAAAAACATCCCAATCAAAACTACGGGCACGGTTAAAACTGAAGCGAAAATGGTTTTACGTTTTAACTCTTTATAGTAATTATCCTTAACCTCTTGCTGTTTTTCATCTGCATTTTCTGCATCCACAATTAAATCATAACCTATACTTTGTACCGCTTTCTGAATTTCGGGCATGTCAACTTCATCCTGATCATAGGAAATAGAAAGAGTTTGGTTGGCATAATTTACACTGGATTTCTCAACGCCCTTTAATGAGCTTGTTATACTTTCTACACTGCCTGCACATGCCGCACAACTCATTCCCGTTACAGGTAAAACAACTGATTCCATAGAATTAATCTTTAATTAGAGTTTTGAATTAATACAAATATAACCCACAAACTATGCTTGCAGTTTACATCATTCCTTATAAAATTTATACAATTTCCCCTTCCATAACCGGATGAAATCAGGCAAAAAACTGGTCGGAGAAGTTGACCATAAACAATTCTTTAGTGCTTCTGGTGATTCCGGTGTACAGCCAGCGTAAAAATTCGGTGTTCATCATTTCATCCGTTAAATATCCCTGATCAATAAAAACGGCATCCCATTGTCCGCCCTGAGCTTTATGACAAGTTACGGCAAAAGCAAATTTGATCTGCAACGCATTATAATATGGATCTTTTTTCAACTCCTGCATTCGCAAACGCTTATTTTGTATATGCTGATAATCTTCCATAACGGCATCAAAAAGTTTTTTGCTGTTTTCTTTTGAAAGGCTTGGCGTATCCGCATAAAGCGTATCTAACAAAACTTTACAGGTCAGAGGTTCTTCATCCGGATAATCTACAAGTTCCAACACAATTTCCGCAAAGCGAAAACCATACTGTTCATGTAAATTGCGTACTTTCCTGATCTTTCCGATATCACCATTAGCTATAAAAGTTCCGCTGTTCTCAGCAGGATCCAACCAAAAATAATTATTGCGGACCACCATAATGTAATCGCCGCCAGTTAATTCCTCTTCACGGTACAAGATCCGGTTACGGATATTTTGATTGTATGCGTTCGCATTTTTATTGGAGCGGCAAATAACAAGCGTATTTTCTATCCCAAATTTATCGTAAGCATAATTCAATCCTTCAATCAGTTTTTCGCCAGTCATGCGGAAAATATCCCTGAATCCTTTATTTACAATTTGCGGAAATTCATTTTCGTCGCGGCGGATAAGTTCACGGATTTCTGTGGCGTTGTGCAAAATGCCCGATTGTTTCTCCTGCCGCACAACATCTGTTAGTTCATAGCTAAAAATGCTGACAGAAAAAATTTCGGCCATAACTTTCAGATCCAAAGCCGGACTGTTATCTGAACCAACGGGAGGCAACTGAGCCGTATCGCCCACCAGCATCAGTTTGCAATTTTTGCCGTTGTAAACAAAGCTCACCAGATCATGCAACAAACTGTTTCTGCTAAATTCCCCCGACTGATCTGAGATCATAGAGGCCTCATCAACAATAAAAACTGTGTTTTCTGCCAGATTCTCGCCCAGCATAAAATTCATATCCGGACTCGTCGCTTCTTTTTTCCGGTAAATCCGTTTATGAATGGTATATGCTTTTTTACCGGAATAATTACTGATCACTTTTGCGGCACGGCCGGTTGGAGCTAATAAAACAGATCGTAAATTAATTTTGGGCAATACTTTAACCAGCGAACTAATCAACGTGGTTTTACCGGTTCCGGCATAACCTTTCAATATAAAACATTCATCGCCATCATCAGCTTTTAAAAAACGCTCCAGAACCAGAAAAGCTTCCCGCTGTTGCTGTGTGGGTACTTTCCCGAATTGTTGTTCTAATAACTGATGAATGCTGCTCACTATCGCAAATTTGCATATTCTGTCTGAACTAACCTATTAATGCTTTTGCTTGCTCCGTCAAAAAACGAAAAACTTAATTTGACAAAATATTTTACTTTTGTTGAAGATGAATACAAAGGAACAATTCTCAGACGAGCTTTATCAAGTGAATGAATCAGAAACAAAAGATCTGCTCATTCAACTGGGAGACCATTATATTTCTTACGCGATTATTAATCCGGAGCAAAAAATTCTGCATTTCCTTGCCCGGACAAGAACAAATTCTGAATTCTCTGCTCAACAAAATCTGGATAACTTAATAGAACTTAACCCACACCTTGTTTTAAAGTATAGGAAGGTAAAAATTTGTGTTGATACAAATAACTTTACTTTCATTCCAGAAGATTTATATGATGATGATTTAATTGATGAATATTCCCGTTATATAAATTCAGGTTTAAATACAGAAATACAAGTTTCAACTTTAAAAGATTATTCAATTAAAAACATTTCTTCAATTGATAATGCATTAAAGCAAACTTTTGCTTTAAGATTTGATAAACCATTGGTAAACAACAGTATTAGTCCATTATTAAATGCGTGTTACTTACTATTAACTGCTGATCCTTCTGAACTTTTTATCAATTTTAACGAAAGCTCATTTGAAGCAGCTTATTTTATTGAAAGTAATTTCATTTTTTACAACCAGTATAAGTATGAATCTGCAGAGGAATTCAATTATTATTTGCTTAATCTTATTGAGCAACTGGAAATTCACCTCAATACATGTAAAGTGAGAGTTTCCGGTAACTCAGATCAGCGTTCTCAAAACAAATCAATTATAGAAAAGTACTTTCTGGAAACATCTCAACCAGACATAAACCAGATCATCCAAACATCCTTTTCAATTTCTTCAAAAGCTGATTTACAATCCTACTTCTCTCTAATCAGTTTATCATTATGCGAATAATTGGCGGACAATTAAAAGGAATCAGAATAAATCCACCGTCCAATTTACCAGTTCGCCCAACTACCGATCTGGCAAAAGAAGCACTGTTTAATATTCTTTACAATCAATATGATTTTGATGAAATAAAGGTACTTGACCTGTTTAGCGGAACCGGAAATATTTCGTTAGAATTTGCTTCACGAGGAGTACCCGAAATCATTGCTGTTGACCGCGACCAGGGTTGCTGCAATTTTTTAAACCAATCTGCTCTAAAATATAAATTGGACAGTATTCAGGTACACCGTGCAGATGTTTTTAAATTTCTGGAAATAGAAACGGAAACCTTTGATATAATTTTTGCAGATCCGCCTTATGATTTAACTCGTATTCCGGAAATTGCCAAAACAGTTTTTGAAAGAAATTTGGTTAAAAAAAATGGTTACCTCATTGTGGAACATCCGAGTATGAAACAGATGAATAATCATCCTAATTTTAAAGAAACCCGCAAATACGGATCCTCATCATTTAGTTTTTTTGAACCTTTGGAAGGTTAAATTTTCCCTATAATTTATCATTTGTACATCTGAACTATAAACTGTTAAATTTAACGCATGAAAATTGCCCTTTTCCCGGGATCATTTGATCCGGTTACCAAAGCACATGTTGATATTCTAAAGCGCTCAATTTCATTGTTCGATAAAGTTGTGATTGGGATTGGCCTGAACAGCAGTAAACCCTCCTTTTTAACTCCGGAAGTTAGAAAAAATATGCTTGAAGCTGTTTTCGCTTCTGAGCCGAAAGTAGAAGTGATGGCGTATGAAGGCTTAACTGTAAATTTTTGTAAAGAAATTGGTGCCGATTATATGATCCGAGGAATTCGTACAGTTTCTGATTTTGAGTATGAAAAAGCTATAGCGCAAATGAATCATGCGCTCGAACCTCAGATCGAAAGTATATTTATTGTATCCAAACCAGGATATTCTTCCATTTCCTCCACTATTGTGAGAGATATTTTGAGAAATAAAGGCGATGTAAGTCAGTTTATCCCAAAAGAAGCCCGCGATTTTCTAATTAAATAAATCTTAATTATCAATTAAACCAATCAAATCTCTTATCAGCGGATAGGTATTTTGTTTAATCTGATCAAAATCGCCCGGCGCAACCCATCTTACTTCAGTTATTCCCTCTTCGGTCTGCGGAATTAAAACCTGTTCGAAATTTGCTTTCATCCAATACCAGCTTGTTTTTTTCAGAATAACCAAGCCATTCATTTCATAAACATGATATGTTTTACTAAGCTTATCTCCTGCGGAAGAAACTAATATTCCGCACTCCTCTTCTACTTCTCTAACCGCCGCTTTCTTCGTTTTTTCTCCCTTTTCAATTTTTCCTTTCGGAAGATCCCATCTGCCATTTCTGTGTATGAACAAAAATTTATTTTCATCACTTCGCACAATTCCACCGGCTGCTTTTACAACTTTTAAAGATTGTTTTATTTGCTTAAACAATCGCCTGGCATTTGATGTTAGTAGAACGAATATCGCCGGTGTTGTTTCGTGTTTAAAGCGTAAGTAAAACTGAAGAAACTCAAATCCTTCTGCCTCAATTTGTTGATAATTTTCCCTAGAAAAAGGATCAGATTCGGTGATAATTAAAGCGGTTTGGTTGATATATATTCTATACATTTGTAGCCTATGAGTAACAAGAGTGAGATTGAAGAGAAAGTTGCAGAATTTTTGTTGCAAATTAAAGCAATTAAATTACAACCTAATAATCCATTTACCTGGGCTTCAGGCTGGAGATCTCCAATTTATTGCGATAATCGCGTCACTTTATCGCATCCTTCCATAAGAACATATATTCGTCAAAAATTAGCTTCTCTGATTCAGGAAGAATATGGATCTGTGGGTGTTATTGCCGGAGTAGCAACAGCCGGAATTCCGCAGGGAGTTTTGGTGGCCCAGGAATTAGGACTACCTTTTATTTATGTGCGATCAAAACCTAAAGAACACGGAACCGGAAGTTTGATAGAAGGTGAATTTTCTGAAGGTCAGCGGGTGGTTGTAATAGAAGATCTTATCTCCACCGGGAAAAGTAGTTTGCAAGCTGTAGATGCACTTAGAAATGCCGGATTAGAAGTTGCTGGTTTGGCTGCAATTTTTAGCTATGGATTTGATACTGCAGAACAGAATTTTAAAAATTCAAAATGCAGGTTTTCAACTTTATCTAACTACAATGCGTTGATAGAATATGCCGCTAAACACAGTTTTGTTTCAGAAGCTGATCTTTCTTTATTAAAAAAATGGAGAGAAAATCCTTCGGAATGGGATCACACAATTAAGAATATAGCCTGAACCAGAGAATATTATGACGATAATTAAGAGTTCTGTTACCGTAGATAAGCCCGTAAATGAAGTATATGCTTTTCTTGCCGATTTGAACAATCATCAACAACTGATGCCTGAAAATATTTACAACTGGTCATCAACCAAAGACGAAGCCAAATTCACAATACAAAACATGGCCAAACTTGCCTTAAAAGTTTCAAACCGAACTGAGAATCAGGAGATACAAATTATTCCTTCCGAAGAAGCACCGTTTCCGGTAGAACTTAAATGGGTTTTATCTGATAATGGAAATAACACAACCGAAGCAACGCATATTATTACTGCAGAATTAAATATGATGATGAAAATGCTTGCCAGCGGTCCTCTCCAAAAATTAGCCGATCATCAAACAGGCAAACTAAAAAATATGTAGGAGAAATTTTAACCTAAATAAAGTTTTCCCCTGACAAAATTCCATTTTGAAATCATTAAAATGTAATGGTTATATTTTGTTTGGAGTAACGAGTGAGTTTACTCCCAATTGAGATTTTACACAAAAATAAGCCGGACGGAGTCCTGGTTTTCAAAAATAAGATTTCAGTGATCCTCTGCGGAACACTGAAACCAGAAAGAAATGGTTATATTTTCTTTGGAGGAACGAGCGAGCTTAATCCCAATTGAGATTTTGCACAAATACAAGCTGGACGGAGTCCTGGTTTTCAAAAATAAGATTTAAGTGATCCTGCGGAACACTGAAACCAGAAAGAGTAATGGTTATATTTTCTTTGGAAGAACGAGCGAGTTTACTCCCAATTGAGATTTTGCACAAATATAAGCCGGACGGAGTCCTGGTTTTCAAAAATAAGATTTCAGTGATCCTGCGGAACACTGAAACCAGAAAGGGGAACACTTAAACCAGAAAAGGAACACTTAAACCGAAAAGAAACCAAAAAAACTAATTTGTGTTTGACCCCTTCACGCAGTAGAATCAATAAACAAAAAAAAGAGGCCACACTTTTTGGGCAGCCTCCTTTTAGATTTTCAATGAACTATTTTTTCTCAGCTTTGACTTCGTTCCATTGATTACCGTGATTCTCATCGGCTTTTTTAACCTCTTCACTTTTAGTTTCGCTCATTTCTTTATTCTTTTTCTCAGTCTCTGAGAGTTTTTGCTTCATCTCATTTGTTTCTTCCTGAGTAGCTTTATCTTTAACGTATGATAATGGATCTTCAACGTATTCCCATTCAAGTCCCATCCCAGGCATTTCACCTTTATTCCAAGGTCCGCGTACATTTTCAGGCTTAGACAAGTTGAAATATTGCTGAGTAAATCTTGGGTCTGCCTGTAATACAGCGGGTGGGAAATTAGGCTGTATACTTTGCAATGCAGCCTCAAACATTTTATAATGAGCTACTTCTCTGGTCATTAAAAAGGATAATGTTTCAAGTACATAAGGGTCTTCAGTAAATTTCATGAGATGCTCATACACCAATTTTGCTCTGGATTCAGAAGCTAAATTTGATCTCAAATCTACCGTCAAGTCACCCATGGAACTGATATAAGATGCGCACCACGGAATTCCCTGACTGTTTCTGGGAGTCACACCACCTCCGGTGATAACAGCAAATTGAGGATTGGCAGTTATTGCATCATGAATGATACTTTCTTTTGCAGCTTTTCCATCCATTACCTGCATGATTTCAGAATTGTCTGCCGCATCCTTTAATTCACCACTTACTCCTTTGAGAAGCATCTGAACGGTTGCACCCACTATTTCCAGATGGCTAAATTCTTCCGTTGCGATATCCATCAGCATATCGTATTTATCAGGATGAGGGACTTTTGCACCAAATGCCTGTGTGAAATACTGCATAGCAGCAGCTAATTCGCCATTTTCGCCACCAAACTGTTCTAACAACAGATTAGCGAAAAACGGGTCTGCCTTTGAGACCCGGACTTTGTATTGTAGATCTTTAACGTGATGAAACATACCTTTAAATTTTAAATAACGTAGATGATAATTTTGAAGGAGGGAAAGATCCATCCATTCATTTTAACATTATGGATTAGCATTTGTTTTGTAACTGGAATTCAAAAACCAACAAAAAAAGCACACTGAAAAAGCTTTTCTGGTTTAAGAGTTCAGCGCTAGCGCTCTTAAATCCAATCATGAAACCAAGGATTCTGTCAGGCCACATAGAATTCTATAAACCTTCTGGTTTAAGAGTTCAGCGATAGCGCTCTTAAATCTAAATATGAAACCAAGGTCTCTGTCCTTTTCTGGTTTAAGAGTTCAGCGATAGCGTTCTTAAATCTAAGCATGAAACCAAGGACTCTGTCCGGCCATATAAATTTCTATAACCCGCAATTAGAACCTTGGGATTGGGATTCCGGACGAGCTAATTACCCCGCTTATGAATTAAAGTATAAACCCAGCCACCTAAACTTGGCTGCCCCAAATACCCACCTGTGGCAAAGGCATGTGAAGGTATGAGTAGAAAGCAATAGGGAACACAACAATAATAAATAACATTAAGTTTTTCATACTACTTATAAATGTTTACTTAACAAATCTCCATCAGCTTGTTATACTCTTCCTCATCTCCAACTTTTTAGCCACATTTTGGAAGTTTCAGTTATAGAAAAGCAGGAATTCTGCCTTTAGCATTATGAATCCAGGTCATTAAGGAATTAGCAGGAAGAGTAATAATAGTACAACTGGGGAATGTGTTCTCCTTTTTGTTATCTGTCCAAACAAACTATAAACCTACCATATAAGTAAATTTGCTATTCTTAGGTTTAATAAAATTCCTGATGCTTTATAAACTATTTATTAGACTCCAACCTTTTAATGGCTGCTTTCATTTCTGCGATTTCCTTTACTTGCGCCTTTATAATCCCATCTGCCAATTTCCTTACTGCGGGGTCTTTTATATCTGCCCTTTTACTTGTTAGAATAGCTATTGAATGGTGTGGAATCATCGCCCTCATATACAGCACATCACCAATTGGAACCTGTGTTCTTACCAAAGTTAAAGTGCTCACGAAAAGAATCAAACTACTCAAAAGTATAGCAATATTTTTATTCCTATTCTTATACATATTTCGCATAAATAGTAGCATAATCATTGCCATTACAGAAATACCTAAGCAGGCCATGTAAAAGCGTGTAAGACTAAAGTAAACATGATCTAATTCGAAAGTATTAAGGTACATAGTTATGTACATTGCTATAAAAGAGCAAAGTAACATCCATAAAAACATAGCATAGTGACTTTTACTTTTTTTGTTTTGATTCATTCCTTGATTATTTTCCATTTTGTTTCTATTTAGGTTAATTAATTTTTAGAATAAGAGTTTAAAAAATTCAGTAAAGCCCTTTATCTTTTTGATTTTGAAGTGTCAAATAATAATCAGATTGATGCAACTATTACAATCGCAATAATAATCCAGTTGGTTTGCATTATCTAAATTTCAATGAATATTAACAATATAACATTGATGATGTTTTTAAGGAGCTCTCAAATTGTAAATTTCCAGTTTAAATTGGAGATCGGCGATCAGGTTACCGACAATGTTTAGCAGCTATCCGGAGGGCGGGCCCCCTTCGGTTTAAGAATTCAGTGCTAGC
>JBBRCI010000058.1:0-18828 GCA_038204935.1 Sphingobacteriales bacterium
CAAAGCCAGTTTCTATTTGGAGAGTTTCGTGCCGAGACACGCCACAACTCATATACCTAACGTTACCAATCATAAAGGGAGTTCTTACTCTGTACAGGGTTGTTTGCTGGAAATAAATCATTTCATGATTTTTATACCAAATCTGTTACGGTCAAATCAGAGTGAAATTTTATTTGACAACATAAAGTCAATAAAAGTGAAACAAAGATTTAGCAATAAATTTCTAAACATAAGACTTAAAAACAATAGAGTTAGAAGAGTTATGGGGGTAGACAATTCGGAAGAACTTGAAGAGTTTATTAAATTGGACTTAAGAAACAGACTAAATTGCAGTTTCTAACAGGCATTTGGCAAAAAAACTGGTTCAGTATTACATCTCTTTCTAAATCCGAGTAAAATAAAGCCGCTAACAACGTATTGCTAAATGGTCGTCTTTAGTGCTTCTAAAAATATTCTTGCAAGGTTCAATATTGGGAATTCCAATGAACTATTAGTTGCTAAAATTTCCGCCCTTCGCCGAGCATCAAACCGTGTTGCGTCTGCAACGCTTTAAGGATACTTATCCTAAGCAATCCCGTCCTAAATAGGTGGACCAAAACTTAGAAAGCTTTCAGAAAAGTAAAACCATCAATTGACTTCCATGTTGTTTCTATGACTTTCATTTTAAACTGCAGTAAAAGGTTGCCTTTAGAGGTGTAGATAATCGCATTGATATTAAAGCAGATAGAATTTATCCTGCGGGACCTTCTATGTAATAAAACAAACTCAAGAAAACATAGCAAATAATTATTTAAACAATACTAAATCAAACTTATATGGATTTACTTACTAATAATATGATGTCAGAATTATTAGGTGTTAATGAAGGAACCTGCATATCACTATATATGCCCACGCACCGCACTCACCCTGACAATCTACAAGATCCCATCCTTTTTAAAAATCTGATCAAAGAACTGGAACAATCTCTGCTGCAACAATATTCATCCTCGGAGGCTACGATGCTGCTGAAGCCCTTTGTAGAACTTGAAAACAATAAAGAGTTTTGGAATCACACCTTAGACGGATTGGCTGTGCTCGCTACGGCGGGCATGTTCAAAACTATAGGCTTGCCGGTACCCACAGAAGAATTAGCCGTGGTTGCTGATAGCTTTCATACAAAACCGCTTCGGAAATATTTACAATCGGCAGAGCGATACAATGTCTTGGGTTTAAGCCTTCACGAATACCATATTTATGAAGGCAACAGGCATTCGCTCACAGAATTGGCACTTCCCCAAGGTGTTCCAAAAAATATAAATGAAGCATTGGGTTATGATTTAACCGATAAGCATACAACTGTTGCCTCTTACGGTGGTGTAGGCGGTGAAAGCGGAGCGATGCACCATGGGCAAGGTGGAAAATCAGCTGAAATGGATATCGATGCCGAAAGATTTTTTAGATTCGTCGCAAAAACTATTAACGATCACTATTCAAGTCCTTCTGGCTTGCCACTTATACTGGCTGCATTGCCGGAGCACCATAATCTTTTTCATAAGGTAAGCGACATTCTTTCATTACTTCCTGGTGGCATTGACGTGAACCCAAAGTCTGTAAAAATGGATGAACTGGAGAAACGAGCATGGAAAGTTATGGAGCCATATTATAATGGTATCATCGACAAAGCTTGTGAAGTATACCAGCAGGCAAAAGCAAATAGTACAGGCAGTGATAGTATAAGTGACGTAGCAGCTGCGGCGGCAGCCGGCAGGGTAGATACTCTAATGATTGAAGCCGACCGACAAATACCGGGCAAAATAATAAGTGAGACAGGCAGTATTGAAAAAAGCAATTTAGACAACCCTGAAATGGATGATTTGCTGGATGATTTAGGCGAACTTGTAACCAAGATGGGCGGCAAAGTAATGGTTATTCCGCATGAAAAAATGCCTTCGAAAACAGGGATTGCCTGTGTGTTTCGTTATTAAAAATGAAGAAAATAATGATAATTCAAAAAATAGAACACTACTTCAAATGATATCACATCCAACGAAAACAGGATTATGATAATTAACATCAGAATTTAAACAAAACCGATCTCCATCTGTTAAATTACTTAATACTTTCAAAGCCTGGCTGCCAGATCAGCTACGCTTCGCTTTATTTATTTAATCATTAAATTAGGATTCCAAGTTATGATTAAGCCTAAAATTTTCACGTTTCTAATCTTAATATTAATTGCTACGCAAGCCCGTAGCCAGGATTTTCTAGGTATCAATACAGGCAATTTTGCCGGTGTTACCGGGCTCTCTTTGCAGCCTGCAAGTATTGTTGACAGCAGGTATAAGTTTGATATTAATCTGTTTTCAACAGGTATTAATTACAGCAATAATTACCTTCTGGTGAATAGGGAAGCAATACTCAAATTCAACAAAAATAATTATGAAAATTATAATAGTTTCAAACAACGCTACCTGACTGAATCTAACCTAGCGCCCGGAGAAAAAGTGTTTTTCAACCTTGGCAACAGGGTGCAATTGCCTTTGAGTTTTATGGCTACCACCGGTAAAAAATCTGCCATTGCATTTAATATGCAATTTAGATCTGTTATACAGGGGCGTGGTATAAGTACCGATTTGGCAAAACTTGCCTATAATGATTTTTATTTTCCGCCTTTGAATAACAGCAGCATTGATGCATCAGGCACTGCCGTAAATGCATTGAACTGGGCATCCGCCGGGTTAACGTATGGGCGAGTTCTGTATAGTTCTGATAATCATTTTTTAAAAGCCGCCTTTACGGCGAAGTATCTGGCAGGCGTGGCCTCAGTTAATTTTTCAAGTGCCAATTTAAATTTGCAGGTGAACACGGATAGTACCTTTAATTTCACTACCAGCTCGTTTAATTACAATCATAATAAGAACGCAGATTATGATATTGCATTCGACAAAAAATATCGTCCTGATGCAGAGGCTTTCGGTTTTGATGCAGGTCTGGTTTACGAGTATCGTGGTAACCTTAAAAACTTTAGATACATCCGTAATGATGATGAACGTTCTTATACAGAAGACAGAAGAGATCTAAATAAGTATATTTTTAAACTGGGTGTGTCCATCCTGGATGCCGGCCGGTTTACGTTTAATAAGCCAGCTAATGTCAATTCATTTTCAGCCAACATCAATAACTGGGACCTTAAAAATGCCAATTATGGTTCATTAGACGAATTCGATACCGCACTGGCAAGCCGGGTAACGGCCAATGCCAATGATCCCCGCAAATATTCCGTTTACTTGCCAACTGCTCTAAGTGTGCAGGCAGATATTCGTTTTGTAAAAGGACTTTTCCTTAACATGATGAGCTACCAGCCACTCAAGCTTGGTAATTCTGATGGTATAAGGTTTAACAACTATGGATATTATGCTATTACACCCCGGTACGAACGGAGGCATTTTGGAATCTACGTTCCATACAGCATTGCAAAACGCAATGAGTTTTCGGGCGATAAAGACAATGCCCTGGGTATCACCCTGCGAGCAGGACCTTTTTTTATAGGTAGTAGTAATTTGGGAACCATGGCATTTAAAAAGCAACTTCGCTCTGCTGATGTGCACCTGGGGCTGAAAGTGGGTATCACTTACGGCAAGCCGAATAAAGCTAACCGATTGCTGGAAAAAACATTCTCAAAGAAAGAAAGTGATGCCGCACCAGTACCCGAAGAGATGGTGAAAGCGCCAGACAAAAAAACCACAGAAACAGGGCGTTTGTTGATGAATTATAAAGATGGCAATATTTACGAAAACACTAAACCAAGTGGTAATATCATCATTATAAATAACTATTATTATGGTCTGGAGAAAGGGAAAGCAGATACAATAAGGTTAAATAATGAGGTAAGTAGAGCCTTGCGGGATAATAAAGTATTAGTTTCTCGTTTGTCCGACAGTATTTCAAGAAAAGTTTTAGACAGCATCAGCATCAATACTGCCGACAGCCTGCAACAAAAAAGAAAAAAGATGGATAGCCTTATCCGGTCTCTGCAACAACTACAGCATAAAATGGATAGTAATATGAATACCGCCGCTGCAAAAGATAATTCATCAAAGGCACGAATAAAACAATTGGCGATAGAAGATTACAATAAGTCTAATAATCGGGATACCGTTTTTTTACGAGCCAATAAAAGTCAACAACAACTTTCGTCAAGCGATTCCGTTATGGCAACAGGTAGGCAAGTCAAAGCTACGGATACGGTCTACGTAAACAAGAAGCGGCCGGCATCCGGGGATACAAAGAAGACAACAGATCGACGACCTGTTTCAAGCGATACACTAATAACAAAAGAGCGGCGGGCAGCAGTTAACGATACGGTGAAGCTATTCAATCAAAGGCCTGTTCCACAGGATACTGTAAAAGTGGGGAGCAAACGGCCACAGCAACAGGCCAATAACAGGGTTAATTATTCACGCGACTCATACGATCCTGCCGATTCCCGGCTGCAGGCGGAAGAAACAAAGCGTCGCCAGAATTATGAAGCCCTGCAACAGGATATGAACCGGCAGTACGAACAGTATGCCAGCCAGGCAGATGCATTAAGCAAGGATATTGAACGATTGAATGAAAGGCTTGCTGATTCACGCCGTTATAAACAGAGCAGCACAAACTATGTTCCGGTGAACACCAACCGGGAGCCATACGTCGTTAAGGCCCCTGCTAATATTTCTGTTGAAAAAACAAGAGATACCATTTATATAAAGGACACTGTGTACGTGACCAAAACTACGTTGGCAAGTGTTGATAAGGAGGTAAAAAAAAAGGAACCTATTGTTGTAACATTGAAGCCTGGATTTGATTATACAAGCCTGCCCGCTGAAATTGTTTTGTTCGCTACAAGTTCCGCTACTTTGCAACCTATTTATCACGACCGCTTAGCTTACGTTGCAAAAATATTGGTTGCCGATAGTACACTTGCTGTTGCTGTAACCGGCCATACAGATTCTTCAGGCTCGAGGCAGATTAATGAAAAATTATCCCGTCTCAGGGCAGAAACAGTAGCGGCTTACCTGAAAGTAAATGGTGTAATGCCAGCACAGGTAAGACTACAGGCTTTTGCTTCAACTGAACCTGCCGTACCCGGGACCAACTCAGCTGCCGACCGTCAGAACAGACGGGTAGAAGTTAAACTTCTAAAAGCTTCCAAATAATCACTCCCCGATTTTATCCTTAACTGGCATTCTTCTTAAACAATCGTACAGTTAATTTTTCCCTTCATACTGCTTTTCCTGCAATCAACCCCTTACTTAAATATCGCTATTATTTGCTGTTATAGAATTTACGTCATCTACCACAGCTATAGACTTGGCTAAGAGCGATTGGTATCTGCGCCTTCTTTAATTATAAACCCCGCAAGGGCTCTGTCAAAATAGGCGTGAGACCTAGTTCTCGTTCTACTTTGCTTTTAACCAAGTTTGTGGTTTGAGACAAAAAAGTACTTTCTAATCGCCATCTTCGCCAGGAATTAGCCGTTATATACCATTTTAACGCTCGATGGAGAATACTATAACAAACTAAAAAATGAAATCTATAATTATAAAGCCTGAAAATGAAATATTAAAAAGATATGTGCAATATTTTCTATTTTTTAAAAAGACAGGTAATAATATCGTGAATTACACGACATTCCCTAATAACAATCTGTGTCTTGCTATTTATAAACAAAACGAAATAGATTACCTAAATAAATCAAAATCAAATAATTGCATTATCACTCAAGGGAATAAGCTTTTTGTGAGTAGACTTTATGGATTTCATAAAATGCCATTTCAGGTTGATATTAATTCATGTCTTGACCAAGTTTGTATAATCTTTTATCCTTCTGCTTTAAGAACATTCACTAATGAATCCTATGCTGATTTAATGAGTTCTGATTCTGTTTTTGAAGCTATTTTTTTAAAAAAAAATGCTTTCATTTTAGAACAAATTTTTGAAGAAGATAATTTTGCAAAAAGAACTGAAATATTAGAAGCATTACTTTTAAGAAATTTAAAAAATGAAATGCCAAATAAACTCAAAGATGCTTTTCATTTTATCTCAAAAAACAATGACAAAAATCTAGCTATTGAAACACTTGCTGAAAGACTTAAAATAAGTGAAGCTTCCCTATTCCGTTTATTCAAAAATAATTTAGGGCAGAATCCAAAATCTTACCTTAAAACAATCCGGTTTAGAAATATTCTGGATGAAATTATGAATGGACAGAATACTCTTAACGACTTAGATTATCTCAATCAATATTATGACCAGGCGCATTTTATAAAGGATTTTAAAACATTCACAGGACATACTCCAAAAAAGTTAATCGATAAAGTTTCTGTACAGCAAAATGATTTGAAGTGGATTTATAATAAAAATTAATTGTGAATGATTTTTACAATTTTTGAAACTAACTATTGATTTCATTTGCACTTAAAATATTAAGTAAAATGAAGCAGTTTTTTTCCATTATTATAATCGTTTGTTTATTTGTCGCTTGTTCTACTTCTAAGCACTCCATTTCCAATTCTGAAAGTTTTCCTAAACTATCCTATCATCAAATGTTAGAAGATCACGATACGTTAGTCTCCAACATCAAGCAAGCAAGTCCTATTATTTATTTCAATAAAGAAGTTAGAGGAATAGACTTTAACCAGCACGCTGAAAACCTTAGGAAACAAATCAATGCTAAGACTACCACACAACAGTTCCTTCAAATCGTAGAGAAAACACTTAACTCTGCACAAGATGGACACACAGGCATATCAAGTCCAGCGGGACTTGACGAAATTCTGAAATATGGAATTCCAATAGGTGCTGTAAAAGGAATAGATAGTGCGGATGTAGAAAACAGTTACAAATATCCCAACTACATTAAAAATGAAGCTTACACAAAATTAAATTTAAATCTGATTTATACATCTGGCGAATATTACAACTTATTGCCGTTCTCCTATAAAGGAAAAAGCTATCCTACGTCAATGAAACTTATTAGTTGCAACGGAGTAGAGATTCACCAATTTGTAAATAGTCTTACCGAATTTGCTTCTCCATTACGCTGGGATAGAACGAATAATAGACCATATAAAGAAAATTTTTACAGCCATTCTGACATCTACAAAAACAATGTGCTTAAACTAGTATTTCAAGATAAAGGATTTAAAGATTACAAATTAAAGATCATAAAGAATGATACAGTAACTTTTTTACAAGAAAAGAATTGGAAATACGGTTACAATGGAAGCAAAGATTCTTTAATTACACACTATTTTGAAAAGCAAGGTATTTTTTACGCCAAACTTCCAAGGATGGAAGAGAATTTAGGAGATTCTATAAAGCAGCGTTTAGAAGCTATTATTTACAACCATAACGTAAATGCCGTTGTAGTTGACATACGTGGAAATGGTGGTGGTTATGATAATGCTTACAGCACTTTTTTAAATAAAATTGTTAAGGATACCTTACAAAAAAATCTTGTATTAGGCATGAATTTTAGTCCGTACAACCGTCGGTTATTTGATCTCAACAGGGATTCAGTAGAAAATACACCTATTTTTTCTTTTAAAGCAGGTGTTCCTACTTTAAAGGAACCTGAAATGTTTTATATCAAAATGGCATATAATTTTGTAGTTCCTGATAGTGTTAAATTTCCTTTTGAAGGAAAGATTTATATTTTACAAGACAGATATATTTATTCTGCATCAAGTAATCTATCAGCTTTGGCAAAAAATAGTACACAATTAATTAGCATTGGAGAAACCCCCGATCTACTTGGTGGGCAGCAAAGAAGTCCACATGTAATGATGTTACCAAATAGCAAGATTATTTTTAGAATAGAGCCACAAATTGATTTTACAGATAACAAAACGGTGGAAGATACTTTTAAAAACAATGTGGAATACCCTGTTCAATACTCCATTGGAAATTTGTATTTACGAAGTACAACAAAAGAAAATGTATTTGGAAAAGAGTTCCTCTTAAACAACGATCCTATGTTTAAAAAAGTCATTGAATTAGAAATTAAAAAGTAAGAAATTGGCAAATCCTACAAAATATTTTGCAAGAGTGGGTTGATCAATTATAATCGTGTATTATTGAATTATATGCAAATAAATACTCGTGCTTACATTTTTCCACCTTTGCAAAATCACATGATTAATAAATCTATCCTAATTTCTAAGTACTTTTTTTGATGTTAATTCAGTTAATCTAAAAAATTCAATATCTGTTGAAATCAAACAAAGCAAAGCTTCAAAACGTTATCTGCATTCGCCTTCAAACAAATTAAATCCAATTGCGCTTACGCTCTAATGAATTTTAAAATCAAAACGATTATGAAAGCATTACAAATAACAAAATACGGTGATCTTAAATACGGATTGTCTATCAACGAAACCTCAAAACCATCTATCAGCGCTACCGATATACTTATTGAAACCAAAGCAGCGGCGCTCAACCCTATCGATTATAAAATAGTAAACGGCGACTTAAAAGAAATGGTTCCATTGGACTTACCTGTCACCATCGGATATGATGTAAGCGGGCTGATTGCAGAGAAAGGTTCAGAGGTTACGGGTTTTGAAATTGGTGATTCGGTATATGCCCGGGTGCCTCAAAATCAAATGGGTACAGTAGCAGAATTTGTAGCTGTTGATTTTAAAGTAGTTTCGAAAAAGCCCGAAAACATTTCGTTTGAAGAAGCCGCTAGCCTGCCTTTAATCGGCCTAACCTCTATACAAGCTTTGGAACGGGTTGGCCTGAAACAGAACGACCGCGTACTTATCCATGCGGGATCAGGTGGGGTAGGCAGTTTTGCCATTCAATATGCCAAGGCCAAAGGAGCCTATGTTTACACAACCACCAGTACCAAAAATGTAGATTGGGTGAAAGCTCTTGGCGCTGACCGCGTAATTGATTACAAAAAAGAAGATTACAAGTCCGTAGTATCAGACTTAGATATCGTGTTTGACACACTCGGAGACGACTATCTGCTGGAAGCATTCCAGATTATAAAGATGGGTGGTAAAGTAACCAGTATTGCGGGTGTTCCCGATGAGGAAACGGCTGCTATAATGGGTATTAAAGACTATAAATTACCTGAAAACCTCCGCAAACTGATCGATGAAAAGTCGGCCAATTACAAATTTACCTGGATGCAGCCCAATGGTGAACAACTCGATGCTATCTCAGCTATGGTAAAGGACGAAAAAATTAAACCTGTAATCGATAAGGTTTATTCTTTCGAGGATGGTATTGAAGCCTACTCATACTTAGCCACGGGAAGAGCCAAAGGGAAAGTGATTATAAGCATGTCTTGAGGTTTATAATCAGCTTAAATTGTTTTTGTTAATAAATCAAGAAATCATGAATAATGAAAAACAAAACATATTAATCGCGGGTGCAAATGGCACCACGGGAAGAATCATTGTTAATCTATTAAAGGATTCTGAATACTATAAGCCGATCGCTATGGTTAGAAAACAGGAGCAAAAAGATCGTTTTGAACAGGAGAAGGTTTCCGCGGTACTAGCCGATCTGGAAAAGGATGTAAGCCATGCTGTAAACAATGTGGATAAAGTAATTTTTGTTGCAGGATCCAAAGGTAAAAATGTGATAGGAGTTGATCAGGAAGGCGCAAAACGGCTAATTGATGCTGCTAAAGATTCGGGAGTAGGAAAGTTTGTTATGTTAAGCTCCATGGGAGCAGATAATACTACTGTCAGTGATGAACTTAAAGATTATTTAAGAGCAAAACAGAATGCTGATGATTATCTAAAAGCTAGTGACCTCGACTATAGTATTGTAAGACCTGGTTCATTAACAGATAAAGAAGGTACAGGCAAAATTCAACTTAGAGAAAAATTAGAAAATCAAGGGAGTATTTCAAGAGCAGATGTTGCTCACACTTTAGTTGAAGTACTGAAAGACGATGTAAAGAAAAATCAGGTTTTTGAAATTCTTGCAGGTGAAATCGCTATTGAGAAAGCTGTTCGTTCTTTTTAAAAAGGCAGAAAGTTATGAAACCTCGAGAATTTTATCCCCTATTTATTTTATATTGCAAGTGGCACCAGACTTCATAAACTAAACAGCGCTAAGACATAAATTAGAGAACCTTTAATTCTAACTTGATTATAAAAGTTAATCAGGCAGGGAATTTAAAAGTGAAGACCAGAAATCACTCAAAAATAATGGGGAAGAACCTGAAAAGCCAAATTAGTAAGGAAATTTAATAAAACTAAAATGGTAATTTTATCTGTGATTGCGCAACTTATTGTTGCTTTTTCTATTGTTATTGTGTGGGTATTTCGTTTCGATAATATCGTGAAAGAATTTAACCAATATGGACTAAGTGATCTGATGCGCACGATTGTTGGTTCGACTAAAATAGTGTTGGCAACATTGCTTGTTGCAGGTATCTGGTATCCCTCGCTGGTTCTGATTCCGGCACTTTTGATGGCTTTCCTGATGTTAAGTGCACAGTATTTTCATTCCAAAGTGAATAACCCCTGGCAAAAGCGTATGCCCTCATTGTTTCTTTTGCTACTTTGTCTTTTTATTGCTGCTGTATCCCTTAATTTAATTTATTAATGCGTTTACTGGAAGTTTTAGTTCTTATTTCGAGTCTCTCTTTTTTAGCTTACGGCATTTCTTATTTTGCATCTCCAAAAATGAAAAGTGAATTTATACGCTTTGGATTAGGTGGATTAGGGATGTTTACTGCAATTTTAGAGATTTTGGGAGCTTTAGGTTTACTGGTAGGCTTAATGTTTAACTATATTTTACTGATATCCTCAGGAGGCCTGGCTTTATTGATGTTTTTAGGCGTAGCAGTAAGGCTAAGAGTTAAAGACAGTTTGTGGGATTTGTTACCTGCTTTATTTTTTCTTGTTTTAAATTCATATATCTTTTTTATATCAATGAAAATCTTTCTGGATTAACGACTCTAATTTGCTCGTTTACCTGGTTTGATTACTAAAATTTGGGCGGGCGAAAGCCGTGTTTCAAATTTGCTTTTCAATTTAACTGTTGTTGTGCCGGCTAAATTGCTATACCATCAATTCTGATTTTTAATTATATTAGTACTGGGCGACAAAGGAAGTGCCATTAATGCCTGCACGACTTAAACCTGCTGAACGTTATTCAGAAGCATTTTGCGATAGTGTAACAACAAATGATAAGACGGCCTAATTATGCTTTAAACAAAAAATGATGGAAATTAATATCTGGTATTGGGTTGGATTTAATGTTTTTGTCCTGATAATGTTAGTATTGGACTTGGGGGTATTTCACCGCAAGGAGCATGCGGTAAAAATAAAAGAAGCTCTGATATGGACTGGAGTATGGATTACACTTGCTTTAATTTTTAACTACGGAATTTACCACTTCCTTGGCAAAGAAAAAGCATTAGAATTTCTGACAGGTTATCTAATTGAGAAATCACTTAGCGTAGATAATATTTTTGTTTTCATTCTCATCTTTTCATATTTCAATGTTCCAGCTTCATATCAACATAGAGTGCTTTTTTGGGGAATCATTGGCGCATTAATTATGAGGGCGATTTTTATTTTCGCAGGTGTCGCACTCATTAATCAATTCCATTGGATTATTTACGTCTTTGCAGCGTTTCTTGTTTTCACAGGAATAAAAATGCTCCTGCAGGACGAACAAAAAATTGACCCTGATAAAAATCCGGTTGTTCGGTTGTTCAAAAAAATGTTTCCTGTAACGGAATCATTTCACGGTAGTAAATTCTTTGTCAAAGTCAATGCAAAAACTTTTGCAACTCCTTTGTTTGTTGTTGTATTAATGGTTGAAGTAAGCGACCTGATTTTTGCGGTGGACTCTATCCCTGCAATTTTAGCCATCACTAATGACCCATTTATTGTTTACACTTCCAATGTTTTTGCTATTCTCGGATTACGCTCTTTGTATTTTGCACTGGCAGGCATGCACGGAGTCTTTCGCTTTCTAAAAGTTGGTTTATCACTAATTTTAATTTTTATAGGTGTAAAAATGTTTTTGTCAGACATTTATCCTATTCCAATTTTTATTGCACTTATAATTATTGCTGCAATTTTACTAACCTCTATTATTGCCTCATTAGTAATAAAACAAAAACCTACATCAACTTGACCAGAGATTATGATTACATTAAAATCATTTGTATTTTCAGTCATCGGAGCCGGGCGCACATAGCAACAAATGCTCAAACCAATTCTGAACGTTTGTAGAAATGTCAAAAAAATCTCTGTAGCTTAGAGTGTTTAAGCGCTATGCAGAAAAACTTCGGCCGGAATACTGAAATAATTTTCAAGTTTTTGAGCCATTTTTAAAGTGATTTCACGTTTTCCAGAAAGAATAGCAGAAACGTGTCCTTTACTGCCAATTATGGGTTCAAGATCTTTAGCTTTAATTCCCATTTCCTCCATTTATATTTAATTACTTCTAAAGCATCCAATTCTGGTAATTGATAATGTTATCATCATAATCCTTAACCAAAACCATTAGCATATCTATCTCATCGTATTCAGCAGAATTTGGTTTTGCGTGAAATATTTCCATTAATCGCATGGAAGCTTTAGTATAACCTTCTTCTGTTTTTAATACCTTCCAGTTCATTTTATAATTTTTTATAATTTAAGATCGCTGTAATAGCACAATTCTTGTTGACTAATTTTATATCATAACAAAACCAATCACCAATTCTCAAATTAACTAATGCTACTAACTTAAAATTAAAACAATAATTTTGGAACGGAAAAAGATTAAACAACAAGGCTATTTTAAACTCATTATTGCTTCATTAATAATTGGTTTTTCTTGTTCAATTCTCGCATTTGTACTCAAACATTTAACTGAGTTTTTTGAGCATAAAATTTTTAATGCGGTTAATAACTACAACCCTGCACTATTCATTTTGCTTCCTACAATAGGTATCACTTCAATCTATTTTTTACGTAAATACTTGTTCAAGAATCGAAAAAACAAAGGAATAACTGAGATATACAAAACGATTGACCAACGAAAAGATCATTTACCATTGTATAAGATTCCCTCGCATTTCTTCAACGGGTTTTTGACAGTTATTTTTGGTGGTTCAACAGGTATAGAAGTATCTACTGTTGTAGCAACAGCAGCTGTTGGAAATATTACTTACGAAAAGGAATTTTCTGCTAGAATGTACAAAAAAGAATTAGTGTGTGCAGGGGTTACAGCAGGAGTTGCTATACTATTTACCAATCCATTGGCTGGATGGCTGTTTGCAATAGAAGTAATTGCAAGAAAAATGAGCAAAACACTTATCATTAGTTGCTCAGTGTCTGCATTTGTGGCCTGGCTATTAATTTTACTTTTCGATGAATCTGCTTTATTGCCTTATAATATTACAAAATGGAACTTCGAGGCCATCCCTTTTTTTATATTATTAAGCTTTTTGGGTGGTTTACTTTCTATATATTTTACCATTTTAGTAACTCGTTCGAAATTTCTGTTTTCAAAAATTTCTAGTAATTTTTTGAGAGTAAATATTGGTGCTTTGTTGACAGGACTACTGATTTTTTATTTCCCAATCCTGTATGGCGACAGCTATCATGGTCTTAAAGAAATCTCACAAGATGTCTTAAATAATCAAACTATATCAATTCTATTATTGTTAGCACTTTTGCTTTTAAAACCCTTGGCTGCATCACTTACATTAGGAGCAGGAGGCGATGGTGGTGTGTTTGCTCCAAGTATAGTAGCGGGTGCTTTTTTAGGTTTAATGTTTGCAACATTTTTTAACTCGTATTTTAATACGCATTTGATTCTGCTCAACTTTGCATTGGTGGGAGCAGCAGCTACTTTATCGGCATCTCTTTACGCTCCATTTACCTCTTTGATCCTTATTTGTGGGTTATTACCAAACGGTTACTCTTTGTTTTTACCTGTATTAATGAGTTGTTTACTTGCTCAAATATTTTCTAAGCGAATACTGCCATACAATGTATATACGTATGACTTTTATTTGGCTTCAAAAACTTAGATTTATTTATTCAGCAGTCTATTAATAAAATTAGAGCTTATGAAACGGACGAAATTTTTATTATCAATTCTTGCACTCATCCCCATGACTCTCATCGCAAAAGTGACATCCATTATAACTAGGACAGACAAGGGCTTTAAAGTAAAATCTGGTGAAGCCAGATTCGGGATTCACTATAAAATGAAGGGTATAACTCTTAATACACTTGATATAAAAATATCTGGTAAAGACACTGAAAGTGACTTAGCAGTTTTTGAACAAACTGGTTTAACTCCTAAAGGTGGACCTCCGCTGCACATTCATCAGAATCAAGATGAATGGTTCTATATAATTGAAGGGGAATATTTGTTTCAGGTTGGTGATGATAAATATCAAATGAAATCTGGCGACACGATTTTTCTTCCGCGAAAAGTAAAACATGCTTTTATACAACTAACTGAAACAGGCAAAATGATTGTTTCATATTTACCCGCTGGTAAAATGGAAGAGTTTTTTGCAGTTACCGACAAATGGGTCTCTCCACCCTCGAAAGATGAAATATCGAGAGTATTTGCTGAGCATGATATGCAAGTTGTGGGCCCACCGTTAACTGTGGGTTGAAAAGTATAAATTAGTCACGAGCGCAAAAAAATGTATAAGCTTAATAATACAAACAATGTTCAGACATCAGGGAAAAGCAAGAACTCTTGCCCACAATAAGAAAATTGCTTCCCTGCTTTCATTTGTGGCTGGAGTTGTAAATGTTGCCGGCTTTATATCCATTCAACGATTAACTACTAACGTAACAGGGCATTTTGCGTATTTTGTTGATGAAGTTTTTAAACTTCATTTTACCGAAAGCTACATCTACTTTTTTTACATCTTTTTTTTCTTTCTCGGTTCTTTTATTTCAAGCTTGTTAGTAGAAATAATATCAAGAAGCAACGAACGATTTGTTTTTGTAATTCCGGTAATAATTGAAAGTTTTATTTTATTTACTATAGCTTTTTTCGGACAATCTTTAATTTTAAATAATTCTAGCCTGATTGCTTATAGCTTACTTTTTGCCATGGGTTTACAAAACTCATTAGTGACAAGAATTTCCGACGCAATAGTAAGAACAACTCACCTAACCGGACTTTTTACAGATTTGGGAATAGAATTATCTCAACTGTTTTTTTATAAAGCTAAAAAACAACAGGAAAAACTAATTTCAACAATCAGACTCAGGTTAAGAATTATTTCTTTTTTCTTTACCGGAGGAATAATTGGAGGTGTTTTATATACATATTTTAATCTTTCTGTATTGATCCTGCCAGCTGTAATGTTAATTATTGGTTTGTTTTATGACAGTGCAAAATTCAGACTAATTAACTGGAAACGAAAACACCTTCCAAAGGAAAAAAACACATCAAATTTGGATTTACGTAAGGCCGGTTCATATTAAATCTTGACTTTGACTAATATAACTTCTATAAATTTTGAATAGATGAATTGATACGGGAGCCTCAGCAGTTACTGAAATTTCAGATCAACCATATGGCAGCGGTGGTATAAAAGATCCGTTTTGCAATACCTGGTGGATTACTTCGGTGAAGTAATATTTGTTCAATTGTCCAAATTTGGTTTTTCAAGCAATTCCATCTGGATTAAAATCTCTTCTTCCTTTACTGGGAATTCCTGATCATTCCGGATAGTTTGATAAACCTGTTCAAACAGATCCATAAACTGTCCGGATTCAGAAGGAATAAGCTCCAGAATTTTTTCTCCCTGATCATTAATAGTGGTCAGGTGGCCTTGCATTCCGGGTTCTTCAAGGCCAAAACCTTCATCGCCGGGTGTCATACCTGCTAATAATTGTGCTTCCTGAGTATCGCAGAATGCTTTGATAAAAGATCCCCGGGTTCCGTGAATAACAATTCCTTCTTGCGGATTTGCAACCAGCATACTTAGAGTTATAAAAACATTTAACTGGTTTGGATATTTTAAATGCAGATGCGCAAAATCGTCTACTTGTGTTTCCGGCCTGTACTTGCCGAGAGTTTTTTGCATGGATAGTGGTTTTCCAAAAAGGCTGATAACCTGATCCAGCAAATGAGCGCCCAGATCATATAAAATGCCGCTTCCGGGAACGGGTTCTTCCTTAAAAGCTTTGGGGCCAATAAAATTTCGATATCTGTCAAATCGTAAATGTAATTCAATTAACTGTCCTAATTTCCCGCTTTCAATAACTTTTCGGGTAGAAATAAAATCACTAGACCAGCGCCTGTTCTGGTAAACTATCACTTTTTTATTATGGAGTTTTCCCATAGCAAAAAGCTCCTTAACTTCAGCCAGATTTGTTGCTGCAGGCTTTTCAATCAAAACATGTTTGCCGGCTAAAATTGCTTTTTTTGCATATTCAAAATGAGTATTATTTGGTGTGTTGATAACCAATAATTCAATTTCCTGATCATTTAAAATATCTTCAATTTGATTATAACTTAATATCTCCGGATAATCTTTTTGCGCCAATTTTTTATTTCTCTCCAGAACTGCTTTAAGTTTAAAACCTGGATGGGAATCCAGAAATGGGGCGTGAAACACCTTTCCGGACATCCCATAAGCTAATAATCCACAAATAATTTCCTTTTGCATATTTCAAATATAGAGCAATTAAACATATCAATTAAAAAGTCCAAATGGTATATTTGCGCACCTATTTTAACAATTTGATCAAAATGTT
Source organism: Sphingobacteriales bacterium (assembly GCA_038204935.1). Classification (GTDB taxonomy): domain Bacteria; phylum Bacteroidota; class Bacteroidia; order Sphingobacteriales; family Sphingobacteriaceae; genus Daejeonella. The sequence goes on from JBBRCI010000058.1 coordinate 16,734, forward strand.
GCTCTCAATTCTCCTTTTTATTTTTACCACTTTTTTCTCTTCCTGCAATTCTGTTAAAGGCGATTTACCTATATTAAAACCCACTTTAATAACCAAACTGGATGATAAGGTTGTTGAAACTTCGGGTCTTATATATTTTGATAACGCTTTCTGGACCATTAATGACAGCGGAAATCCAAATATATTGTACAAAATTGACCCTAAAACCGGCGCTGTATTAACAGAAATCAAGATCGCGAATGCAAAAAATATAGATTGGGAAGAACTTACTCAGGACAGTAATTATTTTTACATAGCAGATATCGGAGACAATTTGAATAAACGTGATGAAAAACAGATTTACCGGATCAAAAAATCCGACATTCTTAATTTAAAATCCGGAGGATCTTTAAACGCAGATATTATTCGTTTTGAATATCCCGAAACAGAAGGCAAAAAAGTACGCTTAAACGCCGAAGCAATGATTGTTTACAATGGCGAGTTGCATATTTTTACGAAAGATTTTTTTGAAACCGTTCATTACAATCTTCCGGCGCAGCCGGGAAAAGTAACTGCAACTTATATAGAAAAATATAAAAGTAATGGTCAGGTTACAGGAGCGGCAATCAATGAAGCAAATGATAAAATTGTTTTAGTGGGATATTTAGGAATGGGCGATCGCCTTTTCTGGGAATTGAAAAATTTCAGCGGGAATGAGTTTTTCAAATCTCCTCCCCGAACATTCAGCCTTGGTCAGGTTGATGAAACCAGTCAGCTGGAAGCAGTTTGTTATGGCCCAAACCAGGAAGTTTTCCTCAGCAATGAAAATACCTGGAATGTAAACCAGCAATTGTGGAGCCTGACTTATCCGGCAGAATAAATACGTTTCAAATCTGCAGATAATGGGTGCTTTATTTACATTTGCGCTATGACCCCAGCAGAAATAAATAAAAAGTGGAAAGAGTTACAGGAACGAATTGCTCAGGATTTTGATAATGAAAAGCCTGATTTGAAAGTGATGTTGTTCCTGATCGGTGTTCAGGAGCTGGGTCAGGGACCACGAAAATTCAGCAAACGACAAAAAGAAGAATTAATGCATATTGCCAATTGTCGGCTTTTTAGCGAAATGGGTTTTTATGAATTAAAAGGTCTGGATCAGGATGGCTGGCCACATTGGGAACTTGTTAAACCAATTCCGCCCTATACCATGCTGGAGCAGGAAATGGTTATGAAATCATTAATGGTTACTTATTTCGAAAATTTGTAATTCTACTTTTCAGGATAAAAAAATCTTTTATTTTCGGAAATCCTCATCACTGATTTACAACGTTAGATCAAACAGTTTAAAAAAATATATAATGAACAAAATTCTTTTATTTCTTCTCCTAGCATTTTCTCTAAACACTTTTGCGGCAAAGCCCAAACATCAGTTTGTTAAAATTAAAACGGATAAAGGCGAATGTATTATCATGTTGTATAATCAAACTCCGCTGCACCGGGATAATTTTTTGAAACTTGCAAAAGAAGGTTTTTATAACGGAACTCTTTTCCATCGTGTTATTAAAGAATTTATGATTCAGGGCGGCGATCCGGATTCTAAAACCGCAAAACCTGGGCAGGCATTGGGCGAAGGAGATTTGGGATATCGCGTTAAAGCAGAATTTCGCGATAGCTTATTTCATAAAAAAGGAGTTTTAGCTGCTGCTCGCGATGATAATCCGGGTAAAGAATCCAGTGCAAGTCAGTTTTATATTGTTCAAGGTAAAAAATGGACCGATGAAACCTTAGATCAGGTACAAACAAACCGGATGAAAGGAAGACAAATCCCGGCAAGTCAGCGGGAAGTTTATAAAACCATTGGCGGAACTCCCCATCTGGACCAGAATTATACCGTTTACGGCGAAGTGGTGCAGGGAATTGACATGATAGATACAATTGCTTCGGTAAAAAAAGCAGCTGGCGACCGACCGTTTGAAGATATTAAAATGGAAGTTTCTGTATTAAAAAAGCGGGATGCTAAAAAGATCGAAAAATCATTGGGACTGAAAAATAACACTTTATAAAATTGAAATTCGTGTGAGTTGACCGGTAATCTCAATACTAACATCTCAAATCT